>NC_019791.1:928107-1237476 GCF_000317795.1 Caldisphaera lagunensis DSM 15908 | reverse complement strand
AAGTTGCCATTCCTTGTTGTCTTCCATCTTTACAATAACATCTATTTTTGGTCCATAAAAAGCAGCTTCCCCAATGCCTTTTATAAATGAAATTCCATATTCTTCATCAATTTTCTTAGCAGCTTTTTCTAAAAATTCTTCGGCTCTTTCCCATTCTTCTAAAGTTCCCATAAATTCAGTCCCTATTTTACTTCTATCAGAAACGCTTAATCTTATTTTAATGGTTTCAGGAGAAACCTTTATTCTAAATAAATTGGAATATATAGTTATCATTTCCTCAAAAACATCAGTAATAACTTTTACTGCATCCTTTTCAAAAGTTATTATGTGTGCATCATCTTGAGTAAATGCCCTTGCTCTTAAAAGGCCATAAACACTTCCGCTATTCTCTAGCCTATGAACCCTTCCCAATTCAAATATCTTAAAAGGTAATTGTATCTTATTCCTATATTTTCCAAGTTCATTTAAGAAAATCATTAAATGGAATGGGCAATTCATTGGTTTAACAGCATAATCTCTATCTTCTAGATGAAAAACATACATGTTTTGCTTATAATAACCTAAATGGCCTGAAACATCAAATAACGCTGCGCTACTAATAACAGGGGTTTCTGCTATATAATAACCCCTTCTTGCATGGAAATTAGTTAAGATTTGATAAAGTGAAGCTCTTAGATAACCCCCTCCTATGCTAAATAAGGGAATTCCCAAACCAATATAATAACCATATTCTCTATCTAATTTCGGTACATTGGTTTCAGGTTTTATTGCTATATCTAAATCATGGGCATAATCCATGTGGTTCTTTTCAATTTTTTCGCTCATAATTCCACCACATTTACGTTTATTTCTTTAAAATTTAAATGTTCTATTTTAACCTTATGGGGTTAAGGGGCGAAAATCCCTTTCCGCGAGGGATACCCCTTTATAGAATTTTTATTCAAGAAAAACAATGAATATAAAGCCTCGGCTGAAAGTGCTAGGCCAATACTCTTGGGATTAGAGATTTATACTATGGAGGGCAAATTTTCTTACCCCTTTACCATAAGGCATAACGAAACAGTTTCGTTCAATAGAATACTTTGGGTGTAGGGGGATCGAGGTTTCTTTATAAAAGGAAATCTTCACAACGAGATGTGATACCCCATTCATGAGGGCGGGGTAGTTCACTTCTTCTTTTTATTTATGAGATTATATATACTAGACCTCTTCTTTAGAATAATGGATGCCTTTTTATATTAAATGCTATGGAAGGCCTAAATATTTTACATATATTCCATCAGAATTTATGTTAACTGATGCGGAAGAGTTCTTGCTAGGATTATAAAAGACTATAACGTAATCAACATTAGGATTAGCATTGAAATTAATTGTTGATTTGTTGCTATTAGAGAACCATAGGGAATGCAATAAATATGAGATGTTTTCTCCATGAGAAGCCCAAGAATTAAATTGAGAAAAACTCATTATTGCAACATAAATGCTTCCACTTGTATTATAAGAACCATATATGTGCTCGTAAAATGTAATAAAGGGGATGCGTATATCATTGTATGAACTGGGGCCAACACTAACATAACTGTAACCATTTGGATAAAGGTATATAACATTATTTGGATAAACCAAATATTTAATGTGGTATGGTTTAATAAAAACAAAGTAAACAATTCCATATATATCACCAGCAAGAATAATAATTATTAGGATTGAAATAATTATCATAAAACCCTTACTGTTTTTACCTTGATTTGATTTATTTGTTTTTTTATTATTAATAGAATTATTAATAATTTTAAATAATTTATTCATTTTTAATCCCAGATTTTTTAATAGCAACAAAATTTAAATTTTTATATTAAATATGGATAATAAAACATTAGAACTTTTTTAATTCTTTTCAATGTTAATAAATGGGAGATAAAATGGATGCAAAGATAATTCCGGTTATCCATAATGTAAGCAGTGTGCAAAAATTAATAGATATGGCAAAACTTAGCTTTGGTTTTGGATATAAGATGATAATTATAAGTAAAGCTTATGGAAGCGCTGCGCAAAATGGTATTGCTGAAGTTTTTAAGATTGCATTAAAGGAAGGAAAGGGAGTAGTAGTTTTGCCTGATCTAAAAGATGCTTTAGAGCTTTATAATCCAAAAAAAGTAATTTTAATAGATAAAGATAATGCTAAAGAAGAAATAGACATTGTTAACCCCCCGGTTAACAATGAGACTCTTATAGTATTTAATGGCTCAGATTCTTCATTTTCTCCAAATGAATTAACTTTAGGGGAACCATATTATATAAAAGGTATTAAATCAAGGATTGGTAGTGTTGCAGAGGCAGCCTTAATTTTATATTCGTTTTCTCAAGGCCATGTTGTTTGATAAGTTGCCTTAACTCCATTTGCTGTTATAACCTCAATTATAACAGGAGATCCTGATGGAACTTTTACTTTTGTATTATTAGATGCATAAACAAGACCTACACTATTTGGTTTTATATTTAGATCTCCGGATGGTGTATTGTTGAAGTATATTAAGGAGTTGTTATAATATAAAACTACAACACTACTTATCGTTACTGGTGAGCCAGAATTTTGAACATATGCATATGCAGTATAATTACCATTACTTGTCTTCGTAATATTTCCAGCACTTATACTTATCTTTTCATATAAAGCTGGATTATTATAATGCATTGTTCCTATAACACTATTTAGCCAAATATAAAGCAAAGTAGAGGCAGAAATTGCTACAATAATTAACATAACAACAGCAACAATTTCAGATACTGATCTCTTTTTGCTCAATTTTTCACCATTCTTATATTGGAAACTTCAATTTAAAAATTTATAATAATAGAGAAGCAAATATAACTGATTCCCTAGAGTTTCCCTACAATTCCCAGGGGTTCCCTAATAAGGTTGAGAAATACATTAATACATAGAAGAAAAAGGTGGTAGTCGTGAGGAAATATTGGATTAAGGTAACATCGTTTGTATTGGCCTTACTTGTTTTAGCTGGAGTCATTTTGCCATTTGCTAATGCTCAAAGCAGTTCTCAAAGCAATCAAAATCAAAGTAATGTAAATTCAACATCAATTTTAATTAATATAACAGAAAAAGCAATAAATTTTGCTAAAAGCAAAGGTATAAACACTTCTCTAGCGGAAAGCTATTATCAACAAGCATTATCATATTATAAACAAGGGAACTATACAGGAGCTCAAATTTATTTGCATTTAGCTATGAAAGTTCTAGCCAAAGAAATGGAATCAAAGCCAACAACGCCTATTCCTAATGCAATAGGAATAAAGATGCAATTGATATTAATAGAAAAATATGTTAATTCAAGCAAGATATTTAACAATACCTTTAAAGAAATGATAATAAATCAAGTAAATGATTCATTAAATTACTTAAATCAAGGTAATGTACCAAAAGCTGCTCAGATGCTTGCATTAATAAAGAAAGAATTAATGCAGGTCTCAATAAGTATATCAAATATAGCAAAACAAAGGGTTTCTCATAGTATAATAAAGAAGGTTCATCATGATGTAAATCAATTAAATAACATATTTATGACAGAGTTAGGAAATGCAACCTCAGAGTTTAACTATAATTTAAATGAAACACCCATATTAACCTTAGTTGAGAGAAGTTTGGAAAATAATACAAACATAAGTGTTGAAACATATGCTCATTTGCTCATTGCATTAAATAACTTAGAAAACATTATGGCAAATAAAAACATTTCATTTGTTTTTAACTTTACTGGGAGGAGTAAAGAACTATGGCCATTATTATTCCAACTAAATAGAATAAATGATACTTTAAACGCAATATCACTTGCAACAAGCAACACAAACATAAGTAAAGCAGTAAGCCTAATGAAAGAATCAATAAATGAAACTTGGTATTCAATTAAGGAATGGTATGTTGGTAATGATACAATAGCCTTAAATCTTATAAATGAATCAATACAAAATGATATGATGGCTCAAAGCTATTTAACAAATGATATGATGGGTAATGGATTACTAGGAATCTCAAATAGGATATATCATCTAGACCTGATGGTCTATAACGTAATAAACAGTAGCATAATAATAGGTAAAAAAGTAGAAATAATAGGATTTGTAATATGGAATATATCATCAAACAGTTACTTAATAGTTGGTCATATAATATCCCTCGGTAATTATAGAGGGTTTATGCCAGTAGAGGAGCACATGTGGCAATTAATGATAGTTAATACAACAAATTCAACCCAAATAAACGGTACAATTTATCCAAATTCACTTGTTAAGATAAATGGTATAATATCAGGGAAATACTATTCAATATATATAGTTAATGCATCTCAAATAATTGTTTTAAATGAATTTATGCAAAATATAACAAGTTAAAATGGTGTAAGAAATGAATAATAAAAAATACTATCTAGCAATATTTTTGTTTTCTTTAATTTTTTTATCACCAATTATTAGCCATGCATCTCAATTAAGCCAAATTAACATAGATCAATATGGAAACATAATGGGTTATTATATAATAAATGTACAAAACGCTCCAACAGTTTTAACAATAACCATACCTGGAAACATAACTGGTTATGAGGCTATTAGCTTAAATAATAATTCTGCATTACCTGTTAGCATTTCTAATAATAATATAAGTGTATTGGTTGAAAATAACAGTTTGGTAAATATATCCTTTGTATCATTAAGTGGCGCAATACAAAAAGGGGAAGTGTTTATATTGAATTTAAATTTGCCTGTTGAAACAAACATTGTTTTACCCAAAAATTCTGTTATAATTTATACCAATGCGTCAATAAATGATATTAATTCAAACATAATAAATGTAAATCCTGGAAATATAGAAATTGAATATTCTTTGCAAAACGTAACATCTACTTTAACAACTTCAACAACAACTTCAACAACATTTACATCCTTTACATCAACACCAACATCTACTTCATCTTCAACATCAACACCATCTCAAACTTCACCAAAACCTACAAAGGTTTCATCAACTTTATATGGAATTGCAGCTGTTGTTTTAATAGTTATAATTATATTAGCAGTAATTCTTTTAAGAAGAAAATAACCTTTTTTAATACAAAACTTTATATTCCCTATACATAAATTATTTACTGGTGAAAAAATGTTTGCAGAGAATTTTTGGAGGCATCATTCAGGAATGCATTATTTTAATAATGATGAAATGATAAAAGATGTTTTAGGAAAAATTCAAATAAATGAAGGATCTTATATAGCAGATTTAGGATCAGGAATTGGAAGATTTACAATACCTATCGCTAAAATAGTTGGGGATAAAGGGAAAGTATTTGCAATAGATCTTTCCAAAGAATCCTTGATGATATTAAAAGAAAATGCTGAAAAAGAAAACTTAAACAACATAGAAATTATTTATGGAGATATATCAAAAAAGATCCCACTCAATGATAAGTATATAGATATAGCATTTATGGCAAACGTATTTCATGATATAATTTATGAAGGGAATGAAATGAATGTTTTTAATGAAATAAAAAGAATTTTAAAAGATAATGGTAAATGGATTATTTTAGAATTCAAAAAGACGCATGGACCACCTGGACCACCATTTATGATGAGAATCTCTTATGAAGAGCTGTCTAAAATGTTATCAAATAATGGCTTTTCAGTTAAATATCTAGGAGAAATAGGAAAATATCATTATTTGGTTGAGGCTAAACCAATAATATAAATATTTTTGTTTTTAATGAATTATTAGGTGGTAAAAATTCTCAAGATAAGTAGAGGGGAATTATTAAAGAGGATTAGTTTCTTGCTTGATAAAATAAAGGAAAATTATGATGCAGTTTATTTAACTAACCCAACCAATATTTTTTATTTAACCAATGTCTCAATAATATCTACAGAAAGACCATTTGCTTTAATAATACCAGTAAATGGTTCACCAATAGCTTTTTCTCCATCTGTTGAGAAAAATCACATTGAATATAGAAATTCAATGGGAGGCGGTATAATATCAAACTTTTATTATTACTTTGATTATCCAGGTGAAGTTCATCCTTTGAATAAGGTTGTTGATTTAATAAAAGAGCTTAAAATAAAAAGTATTGCATTAGATAATCCTTTGGGAGCAAATCCTATATGGGGGTATAAAGGCCCAAATCTATCTGAATTATTAAAAAAGGAGGGAATTAATGTTGGGAAGGTTGAAGATTTAATAAATGAAATGAGGCTAATAAAAAGTGAAGAAGAGATAGAATTAATAAGGGAAAGCGGAAAGTGGGCATCTAGAGCTATAAGAGTAGCTATGGATTTAATTCAAGAAAATAAGTGGGACTGGGAAATAGCTATTGATGCCAGTAAACAAGTATTGCATGAAATGAACAAAAACTTCTCACCTTATTTACCATTAAGGGAATCAATAGGTTTAATTGTAGGTTTTAGGGGGCAAGTAGGAGAATTTTCTTCATATCCCCATGCATTGGTAAGCGAAAGGGCTATAAGGAAAGGGGATGTTTTAGGTATAGGTTCTGGTCCAGAAATAGGAGGCTATTATTCAGAGCTAGAAAGAACTCTTATATATGGGAAGCCAAGCGAGAAAGTATTAAATTATTTCAATAAGATGCTAGAGCTAAGAAAAGAAGCTTTTGATACATTAAGACCTAATATAAAAGCATCAGATGTAGATAAAGCTGTTATGGAAAAAGCAAAGAAATTAAAGGTTGAAGAATTTATAAGACATCATACAGGTCATGGATTAGGCCTCGAAGGTCATGAACCTCCTTTTTTAGATGTTGGTTATGATGTTATTCTAAAACCAGGAATGGTTGTTAGTATAGAGCCTGGTATATACAATGATTATGGAGGGTTTAGGCATAGCGATACGGTTTTAATAACAAAAAATGGTAATGAGCTTTTAACTAATTTCCCTGATGAGGATCTTATAATTTAATTTTTATAATAACCCATTTAATAGATAATTTTTCAATAAGTAATCTACTGAATAAATGCCTGGACCTGATATTAGCAATGCCAGAGATATTATCATATAAATTGTATCGATTTCAGCTGCAGCTGGATTCGTTATCATTAGATATGGTGATTTCATTCTTGTTATTTTAACATATAATATTATTATTAAGAACTGCAAAAAGAACAAAAGAGAAGCTAGCCTTGTTAAGAACCCAAGAACTAAAGCGATTCCTCCAACTAATTCTAAAAGGGCTGTCGCATATGTTAATCCTTCAGGAACTCCTGCACCTTTCATATATTTAGCTGTACCTTTAAGATCTTTGAATTTAACTGAACCATGACCAATCATATTTATACCCATAATTAATCTAACTAATAATATGCCAATGGAAGCCTCAAACAGATATGTGATCATTTTATCACCTAATTGTTTTTAGATATTTATAATTAAAATACTAAATATATACTAGCAACTATTACTGTAGGTAGTAGCTTTTTTGTAGTGAAGTGACTAAAAAATGAGCCAGGATAAATGTGAGTTAACTCAAAATTTATGGGAGAAACTAGCAAAGAAATGGACTTTGGCTGTTGTTTATAATTTAGGTAAATCAAATGGAAGTGGTTTTAATGAGCTTAAAAATAATATAGGAAATATAAGCCCATCGAGCCTTGTTGAAAGGCTAACAGAACTAGAAAGTATGGGTATAATAAAGAGGGAAGTTATACCTAATAAACCTCCAAGGGTTTTATATAAACTAACTAAAAAGGGAGAGGAATTATATAATATATTAGATCAGCTTGTTTCGTGGTATTTGAAAAACTCAGAAGTAATTATAGGGAATAAAGAAATAGCATAAATTTTTATTTTTAATCCATTAGACATTTTTTGGAGCTAAAATTGGAAAAAGAACTTAGAATAATGATGATAATATTAGTTTCATTAGGAATAATGACAGGCTTGATACTAGGTATAACAGGTATACCTATGATAGATGGGTTAACTGTAACAATAGGATTTATTTTATACATAGTTTTCGGCTTAATATATCCAAAATCTAGGTTTATTTTCCTAGGAGTTATGGTAGGAGGAGATGTTGGGGCAATAATAACCCTTTTTTCCCATCCTTTGGTATTGCCATTTGTTATAATAGAAAGAGGTAGGGGTCATAGTTCCATTGACATAGACTTTGTCCAGATAATAGTTTTCATAGAAGTAATATATTATATAATAACGAAGAAAATTAAAAGGTGAACTTATGAGACAAGAGCTATCAATTTATTTTTCAAGGATTATTTATGCAGCTCAATGGTATATATTAGCTCCAGCAACTCTAGCTATAGCAGAATCAGATAAGATTAGCCAAGGTCTAATCGGTTTTTTACCTTTTGCTTTTATCATAGGCGCAGCTACAACTCAAATACCAGCTGCATATTTATCATCTAAAATAGGTCCTAAAAAGACGTTTTTAATAGGACTTTTTATATTGTCATTATCTGATATAGTAGTTTCATTTACAAATACATTTTTAGAAGCATTTTCCTTAAGGATCTTGGCAGGCCTTGGTGCAGGTCTTTATTTTTCTCCAGCTGCAGCAGTTTTGGTTTCATCAAACAAAGAGAGGTCAGCAACTCTCATGGGTTTATATAATGCTGCATTTAGCATAGGAGGTTTGATAGGATTATCTTGGGGAATATTAGATGCAATACTTGGTTGGAGGATTGCTACATTTATTGGAGGTTTATTAGGTTTAATAGCTTTTTCAGAGAACCTATTTTTAGTTAAAGATGTTAAGTTAATAACCCAAAGCAAATTAGTTTTTGATAAGAAACTAGTAATCTTAGGAATAGCAACATCTGGTATTTGGGGGAGCAGCTATGCTGTTGGCACATTAATTCCTTCATTTGCGTCGGAATTGTATAAAATAAGTCCCTATAAGGTTAGCCCTCTTGTTTCCTTATACTTTTTGGGTAATATTATAGGAGGATCTATAACTTATTTATTTGAGAAAAGAAATAAATTTAGAGCAATAATTTTTATGTCTATCTTAACTGCTTTGACTTATCCTTTATATGGAATTATAGGAATTTATTTTATGGCAATAGCGGCTTTATTAAATGGAATTTTTATTAATGTTGCAACAAGCATTTATTATGCATTAGCTGTAGATGAACTTAATTCAATAAATGAATCCTTATCTTTATCAATAATAAATCTTATTAATATGGTAATAGGTGTATGGGTCTCACCACTTTTTTCATTTACAATGGCAATTAATTTGAAGTTATCTTTATATATATTGCTTGCTGTAACTATTATACCGGTAGTATTAATTAAAAAATTATAAAAAATATAAAAGGTTGTGGAAGTAATGGAAGAAAGCAAAGAAACAATAGCAATAATAGCTGATTGGGATGCTGATGGAGTAATTGCTGCCGCAGAAATAGTATATTCCCAAGAAAAATTGGGCATCTTTCCAGTTAAAGGTAAGAAAAAGGTTGAATTAATTCCATCAGGTCCAAGGGAAATTGAGCATTCATTAAAAAATAAATGCTGGGATATTTTAATAATATTAGATATACCATTTTCTCAAGAGGTAAGCAAGGCATTAGATGATTTGTATGCAAGGGGTTGTAAACCAAAGATATATTATTTTGATCATCACCCAGTTACTCTTGAAAACATGAGCAATATAGAAAGCAAGTATAATGCATTAGCAATTTTAGGTAAAAGCCCTACAGCAATATTAGTTAGAAGGTTTTTAGATGGACTTAATATAAAATTAACCCCAAGACTTCTTAATTTAATAGACGCAATAGGAACATTAGAGGGGGGAGGGTATTTAAGGAATAAACAACAAGTCCCCGAAGGTATAGTAAAATTAGCAGCATCTATTTCTAAAGCTTTAAATCAAAACAAAGATAAAAGTATATGGGCAAAATATGTTGAATGGGCCTCAAATCCATTACCTTTTGAACCTTCATTATTAAAAGGAGAGGAGGATTTCAAAGATGTTATAGAATTAGGATTTGAGGTATCTAAAGAAAGCGATAAAGAAATTAAGGAAAAGGCAATGGAATTAGCAATGTCAGCAAAAAACTTAGGATATATAAAATTTATTGATGCAAGAGATAAATGGAATAAAAGCGGAGCATCTGCATTAACATCTGCAATATTTAAGATATTAAAAGTAACAACTGCTTTATTAACAGAAAAGAAGGAAGATAATGTTAGACTTTTAATAATAAGGAGCAGCAAAGGTGAGGCATTGAAAATAATGAAAAATCTCTTTGCAATGGGTATAACAGAAGATGTGGGAGGCCATGGGAATATTGCAGTAGCTAAAATAAAACCTGAAATAACTGTTAGGAACTTAGAGGAAGCATTAAGAAAGGCCTCTTTGCAATCTTTCCAAGAAGGGGAAACTTAAGAATCATATATCATTCCAACAAATATTTTTCAATCTTCTTAGAGCAACCTAGATCCTCTTTAATTAGCATAGAGGTTCCATTAGAGGCCATTTTAGGGATTAATAAGAAAGCCATGAATGTTTGATCTTCTTAAGATTTCTTAAATGCATAAACATTTGCCAGAATATTTATTGCTTATCATATTCCTTGATTTTTATATAGATGTTATCTTAATAGAAGGGGCTTTGTTCTTTAACTTTTATTAAATTAAAATAGAAAAGTTTATATAGAAGCGATCTCACGAATATTTTACTGGAGCTAAAATTAGTTAGTGAATAGGTGATAAATATGGCAAGTGGTGCGGGAAGTAATATACCTGTATTAATACTTAAAGAAGGAACTCAAAGGTCTTATGGTAGGGAAGCATTAAAGAATAACATACTTGCTGCAAAGGTATTATCTGAGTTATTAAAAACAAGTTTAGGGCCTCGTGGCCTTGATAAGATGTTAATAGATTCTTTTGGAGACATTACTATAACAAATGATGGTGCAACAATTGTTAAAGAAATGGAAATACAACACCCAGCAGCTAAGCTATTGGTAGAGATAGCAAAAGCTCAAGATAGCGAAGTTGGTGATGGTACAACAAGCGTTGTAGTATTAGCAGGTAGCTTATTAGAAAAAGCTGAGAAGCTTTTAGATGATAATATACATCCATCTATTATAATTGATGGTTACTCAAAGGCAATGAATAAAGCACTAGAGGCATTAGATAGTATTGGTAAAATAGTAGATATAAATGACGATTCGACACTTAGAAAAATAGTAGATACAACAATATCAAGCAAATATACTGGCCAAGGTCCAGAAAAGGAAAAAATAATAAACATAGTTGTAGATGCTATAAAAGCAGTTGCTGAAAAAAGAGAAGACGGTTCCTATTATGTTGATTTAGATAATGTAAAAATTGAGAAGAAGAAAGGAGAAAGCTTAATGGACACATCATTAATTAAAGGAATTGTTATTGATAAGGAAGTTGTTCACCCTGGGATGCCAAAATTAGTTAAAGATGCAAAAATAGCTGTTTTAGATGCTGCTTTAGAAATACAAAAGCCTGATATATCAACAAAGATAAGAGTAACAGATGTAGACCAATTAGATAACTTCTTAGAAGAAGAAACAAAGATATTAAGAGAAATGGTTGATCAAATAGCTGCAACAGGAGCAAATGTTGTTATTACACAAAAAGGAATTGATGATGTTGCTCAACACTTCTTAGCTAAGAAAGGTATACTAGCAGCTAGAAGAGTAAAGAGAAGTGATATAGAAAAGATTGCAAAGGCAACTGGAGCAAAGATTGTAACAAGCATTAAAGACCTCAAACCAGAAAGCTTAGGCTATGCAGGATTAGTTGAGGAAAGAAAAGTAGGAAATGATAAGATGATATTTATAGAAGGAGCAAAGAATCCAAAGAGCGTAACAATATTAATAAGGGGAGCAAATGATATGCTATTAGACGAAGCTGAAAGAAACATAAATGATGCCTTACATTCATTAAGAAATCTGCTAAGAGAACCAAAGATAGTTGGTGGAGGAGGAGCAACAGAAACAGAAATAGCTATGGCAATTAGGAATTATGCAAGAACAATTGGAGGAAAAGAACAATTAGCTATTGAAGCATTTGCAGATGCATTAGAAGTAATTCCAACAGTTTTGGCTGAAAGCAGCGGTATGGATCCACTAGATGCATTAATGGAACTAAGATCTTATCATGGAAAGAACATGAAGTTTGCAGGAATTAATGCAATAGATGGTAAGATAGTAGATGATGTAACAAAACATGATATATATGAGCCAATACTTGTTAAGAAACAGGTAATAAAAGGTGCTTCTGAGGCAGCAATATCATTATTAAAGATAGATGATCTAATTGCTGCTTCCGCACCAAAATCTGAAGGTAAAGGAGGATCTGAAGGACAACAGCAAGGAATGCCTTCAGGCATGCCTCCAATGTAAACTAATTTATTTTCTTATATTAAAGCTTAATTATTTCTCGTATTACCAATTTTTCTTAGGAGTGCAAATAAATAATGGCAATGGAATTACTCAATCCAATGCTTAAAGATGTAATAAATAGCTTAGGCTATAAAAAACTCTTGCCTATACAAGAAAAGGCTATACCAGTAATATTAAGAGGAAATCATACATTAATCATATCACCTACAGGCTCAGGAAAGACCGAGGCTGCTTTTTTGCCCGTTGTTTCATTAATTTTGGATAAAAATCATGAAAAGGGGATAAAGGCTATATACGTAACGCCATTAAGGGCATTAAATAGAGATATATCTTATAGGATTGATAAAATAGTTACGGGCGTTGGATTATCCCTACTTTTAAGACATGGCGATACAAGTCAATCTCAAAGGAAGAAGTTTTTGGAAAACCCTCCAGATGTTATGGTAACAACTCCTGAAAGCTTAAATTTGCTTTTAACGGTGAGAAAAAACTTATGGAATAATGTTTCTTATGTTATAATAGATGAAATACATGAATTGCTCGATAATAAAAGAGGAGTTGAGCTTTCATTAATTTTGGAAAGGTTGGATGAATTTTCAAGAAATAGAATACAAAGGATAGGTTTATCAGCAACATTGTCTGAAAAATCAAAAAAAGAGGCAATGGGCCTATTGGCTTATAATAGAAAAGTGGAAATTGTTGAGGACTATTCAATGAAAAAATATGATATATCTGTAATGATAACAAATGGTAAAGATGAAAAATGGGATAATATGATTAAAGGAATAACTAATATAATAAAAGAAAACAAAGGTTCAATATTAATATTTACTAATACAAGATCAGTTGCAGAAAAGCTTTCAAAGGATTTATCAAAATATATGGAAAATGAAATAGGAGTTCATCATGGAAGCTTATCTAAAGATGTTAGAGAAAAAGCAGAGATGATGTTCAGAGAGGGAAAAATTAAAACGTTGGTTGCAACATCTTCAATGGAATTGGGTATTGATATAGGTAAAATAGATACTGTTATTCAATTTATGTCCCCTAGGCAAATAATAACAATGTTGCAAAGAGCTGGTAGATCTGGGCATAGAATAGGGGATGTTAGCAAAGGAATTATAATAACAATGAATAATTTGTTTGAAATTATGGAATCAGGAGTTATAGCATTAAGAACTGAAAGGGGAGAAATTGAAGATTTAATTTTGCCAAAAAGATCAATGGATGCATTAGCTCACCAATTGGTTGCAATGATAGTTGAAGGTACATCTAATGATATAGATCAATTGTTAAGCATTGTTAATAGGGCATATCCATTTTCAACAATAACATATGAAGATATGAAAAGGGTGTTGGATCATTTAGATAGCATTAAAATAATAAAATTCAATGAAGAAACAAAAACAATAACCCAATCCAGGAGGACTAGGAAGTACTTATATACTGTCTCAATGATACCAGATGAAGTAAACTTCAACGTTTATGATATTTCATCTAACTCAAAAATAGGAGAAGTTAGCGAAAGATTTGTTGAAACAGCCGTTTTGGAGGAAGGAAAAGAAAACTTTAGGTTTACCTTAGCTGGCAAGGTATGGGAAGTTATTTCAATTGACTATGAAGAAGAAAAAATTGAAGCAAAACCTATTGCTATAGATGAAGGGGCAATACCAGTTTGGGAAGGGGAGTTAATACCAGTATCTTATAATGTTGCAAGAGAAGTTTGCTCATTAATCAGCCTAGGTATGGTTGACAGCAAAGGTTTAGAAGAATTGTTAAAAAAGAGGAAAATACCAGATGAAGCAATTTTGAAGGTTAAAGAAGTTCTAAATAATACTAAAAAAGCATGGGGCGTTGATATTAGTCCTCAAAATTTGGTTATAGAAGAAGTAAATGGAGGTTCTATTTTATATGTGTGCTTAGGAAGTAAAGGTAACTTCCTTCTCGCTTTGATATTGTCAAAATTGTTAGAAAAATATATAAAAGTTCAAATAGATTACATACCTTATGCAATAATCTTTACTTCTCAATTAAAGGTTTCGGCAGAATTGATTAGGGAAGCATTGATGGAATTAAAGAACATGGACCCTCCAGAAATTATGGCATTATCTCAAGATGCAGTAAAAAGCTCAAGAGCTTACATCTCGAGGTTTTTACAAATTGCAAAAAGATTGGGCGTTGTTGATACAGATGTTAAAATACCTTTAGAATTTGGAAAGAAATTGATTGATGCATATAAAAACACCGTTGTTGATGAAGAAACTATAAGGGAAATAATTTATGATATGTTTGATCTTGAATCTTTATTAAAATTTAAAGAAGAGTTTAGTAAGGTAAACATAATTAAGCTTCCTGAGCCAACCCCCTTGGCTAAGGAAGTGTTATCAAATCCTTACCTTAGGAAGGATTTAGGGACTAATTTGAAATCCTTAGCTATTGATTATATAATAGAGGGGCTTAGAAAAAATGCATTAAATAAGGAAGCTGCTTTTGTTTGCGTTGCATGCGGAGAGAGTTGGGTAAGTAAAGTTAAGGATTTGAATAATACAGTTAGATGTCCTAAGTGTAAAGCAATGATGGTAGCTCCAATGCCCAATAGCGATTGGGGAAATAATGCTATAAGTTTATTTAAGCAATGGAAAAAAGGAGAATTAAAAAGGTTAACCCAAGAGCAGAAGAAAATCATTAATGAGATTAAAGATAGGGCAGCCT
This sequence comes from Caldisphaera lagunensis DSM 15908, assembly GCF_000317795.1. NCBI lineage: Archaea > Thermoproteati > Thermoproteota > Thermoprotei > Acidilobales > Acidilobaceae > Caldisphaera > Caldisphaera lagunensis. The sequence goes on along the minus strand of NC_019791.1, from coordinate 1,222,347 downwards.
TATATATTAATTATGCATCTCAAGGCTTAGGAAGATATGTTATTGAAGCTCTTATGACCCAAGGTGTTGGTCCAAAAGCTACTAGAAGGGTTATTGATGCATACATAAGGGGAGGGGAAAAGGAATTTTATAAAGCACTACTCAAGGCTAAGGAAGATTACATTTCATATAAAAAATATTGGGATTAGCAACAATTTTATAAAACCCCTCTTTATATATGATTTTGGTGCCGCGGTAGTATAGTCCGGTCCAGTATGCGGGCCTCTCGAGCCCGTGACCCGGGTTCAAATCCCGGCCGCGGCATATAATTTATAATTTTTATGTTTAAAAATCATAAAATTTATTTTTGTTAAATAATTAAAATTATTATTTTTAAAATTTTATAAATAAATTTTTAGAATATTTAATTTATTTAGAAAAATGAAATATTTCTATTAGATTTCTATTAGAAAAGCTTATAGACTCTATTTAACAGTTTTAAATTGAGAATCATGACAATTAAAAAGAATTTTTAAAATTGCTTAAAGAGGATGAAGAATTTCGTTTCACAGTAGCAGGTATTTTAGGATTTGATAGCATATTTAAGGGAACTAAAAACACTCAGAGAAGACTTCAACAGATTTGTTGAACTCGAGAACAAAAGATGGAAAGAAGCCAATAAGAGATTTTAATCCATTGAAAATGAATTGAAAAAGTTAAGAGCTGATTTTATGGAAGCTTATAGATCATTAAATAGGTAATTAAAATCCTTAGGAGTTGGATGAGGGACCTATTCAGAACAAGCCTTTAGAGATGATATGAATAGAGTTGAAAAATTATTAGGTGTTGGAAAAGTTGAAAAGTGACATATAGAGATAATCTGGTGAAGTCTATGGATATCCAAGTGATATAGAAGTAGACATATTGATAAGGAACTAAGAACATCTATTAATAGAAATCAAATCTAGCATTTCTAGAGGAGATGTAGCAATATTTTGGAAAAAAGGCAAACTTTATGAAAAAGTAACTAGTATTAAACCCAAGTTAGTTATAATATCACCCTTTGTAGACGAGAGGGCATTAGAAGGTATAAACAAATTAGGGATTTTACTTTATAGGGAAACATAATAAAATGTAATATATTAAAGAGTTTACCCCCTTATGAATTCTTATTCCTTTAGCTTAATATGGGAAAAAGAATGAGTAAAGAAACATGGTTTGCCATATCTATGGTATTCATCGCTCTATTATCGTCTCTAGATATAGGAATTTATTCTTATATTGGTTATAGAACTAATGTTACCCCTTTTCAATATGGATTAATAAGTGCTTTATGGAGCTTGGTTTTTATTGTTTCTAATTTTGCCTTAGGTAAGATATCTAATAATGGAAACAATAAATTGCTAATTGCTGTATCATTTATATCAATTTTAGCAACTGGAGTACTATTTGAGTTTCATACTTTGGTTTCATTGGCATTAGCTTATATGTTTCATGCCTTAGGAGTGGCATCCTCTAACTTGGCAATTTCCATAACAATATTTGAACTAAAGAGCAGCGATAAATGGAATTATTATATAGAATTACAAAAATTTTCTTTCTATTTTATAAGAGGTTTAGGGCTTCTTTCTTTCTATTTTATACAAGGAGTTCCATTTGACTATTTCATTTACTTTACAATAATGATTGGGTTTATTACATTTTTATCATTACCTAGGATAAATCTAAGCATTGAGAGATCTCTTCATTCATTTACAAAGAACTTAGATTCAATAAGTAGCCATATAAAAATATTTTCATATTTAGCATACGATAATGTAGGTTCATTTCCTAATGCAATAAAAAATGGGTATGTATCGCATAGAAGAATATCAATAAAAAGAATATCAATGTCTTTATTTTTTGCAACCTTAACAGGAGACTACATTTTTGCTATACTTCCATTATTAGTTAAATCTGATTTGAGTTTGAATTTATTATGGCTGTCATATGGGATAACTGGCCTTTTAATAGGAATTTCTTTGATCTTGCTTTCCCTATTTGGGACAACTAGCAATAAAAGGATAGCTTTTCTATCAATATTGCTTAGAGGTATTTGGCTAGTTACAGCTATATCATTTATTAACAATTTGTTAGATTTGATAGCATATATAACAATATCGTCCATCTTGTTTAGCATAATTGATATAATCCTATACAATTTGTTCTCAGAAGGTTCAAGCGGTTATAGCTCACACATTTATTATAATTCAAGAGAATTAGGTACGTTAACAGGTTCATTATTGGTTGGTATAGCTTTTAGCCTTGGTAAGGAAATATTTATAACAATACCAATAATATCCACCATATTATCTCTAATAATGGTTGTCTTAGCATAATACGACATTGTTAACCGGGGAGTTAACAATGTACAGATTTAATATTTAAGGTTAGTTTTAAATTATTTATCTTGGATCGATAAAAATGCCAAGAAAGAAGAGTAATAAAAAAGATGAAAATAAAATTAAAGATCCAAACAACGAAATCTCAAAAACAAAGAAGAAATCTCAAAAACAAGCTAAGCTTAGCAATGATGAGTTTAATTCCTTTGTTAATGATATATCAAGAGAAATTATAGACAAGTTTGGTTTAGATTTGATTAATTTAAAGCCAGATGATATAAAGGATTTAGTAGAAGAAATAATAAATTCCATAGTTGAATCTAGAGTGACAAAACCGTCTGAAGAATCATTATTAAAAAAATTCATAAATTCGAAGGATCAGTTTATGAAGGGAATTGCAGGGAGATTAATAGAAAGAGATGAAGTAAATTCTAGAGAAAGATTAGAACTTATAATTGCATATGCTCCAGAAATTGCTGGTAGAGCTTCACCAAGGCTTTATAAAATTGCTAAGCAATTAAACGCTATAGATTTAATTGATAACTTAAGACAGCTTTGGAATCGATATGGTTTATCAACACCTATTAGATGTCCAGTTTGTGGATTTAATTCTGTTATGCCAGACATGTCTTGCATTGTTTGTGGATCCTTACTTGATGAAAAAGATATAAAAAAGGAGATAAATTTAAGGGAACAGCTATCAAAACTAAAAAATGTTTATAATGATAAATTAATAAGAGAAATTATAGATTCTGGCTATGTAGTTTTTGATGGAGAAATAAAACCCCCAAGCTTAAAGGAAAAAGATAAGATAAGCATATCTTTACATTTAAATAAGGATGAAAAAGATATTTTATTAAAGTTATTGAGCAAAGCTTAACTTAACATCTAATTCCTTTAGATTTAGCTTATTGCATGTATCGCATATTTCTTTATCTGAAAATCCAGCGCAGATTTTACATTTTCCTAGTTTATCTAAAAAATTACCTAATTTATCCAAAAGTCTTTCGCTACCAAAATCCAGTTCTGGTCTATTACCAGCTATTGAATAAAATACATTTTTTGATTTTATATTTGTTAAACATAATGGTTTAACATTTATGCCTGATAAAAATTCATATGAAACAAGTGTTTCTCCTTCTATTCCAGAAAACGGATAGAGGAACTTTATTCCATTATATTCAATAAATTCAAGGGATTCTGAAAGTAGATTTGCTTTTCCATTTATTAAAGAATCAATGACAATTAGGGATATATCAGTTCTGCTTACCGGTAAAAATACAAATTCATATCCTAAAATCTTTGCAGCCCTCATTGACCATACTCTTTCAAATCTAATACATTCTTGTAAAGATAGCCTTTCTGGAGGTTTAATGTTAATTTCTGCAATAAATAAGTCAGATTTGTTTTCTAAAAAATTTTTGATTTCTTCAATATTATAATCTTTGGGAATTACTATAGCAATTCTAGACTTATACCGTTTTTCAATTCTATAAATTAGATTTGATAATGCAATAGATGAGCTTGGGGAAAAGTACGTTATAGGTATAACAATTTTGCTATCAATGCTTAGAGATTTAGTCTTATTAATTTCTTTCTTTACATTTTTTTCCATAACATTATTTAGACATTTAGCGCAAATATATTCACCACTATAAGCTCTATAATAAATAGCTTGTCTTTTTTTGCATATTGAGCATATTTTATCCATTTCTATCCATGATTATCCTATATAAGAACATAAAAAATTTTTGCATAATAGATGCAAGAAAAGATTTAACAATAGTAGTATTCTCTCATTTTATGATGTAAAAGTTTAGTTAATCAATTTTTTTCTGGCTAAGTCTATAGTAAGATAGATAAGGTAATACTGATAATATATAAATATTGTAGGTAGGTTGTGTAAGGCTATGCGTAGAGAAATATCTACTCTGGCAGGCATTTGTATAACTACGCAGTATTTAATAGAATATAATTAGGGAGAGGTGTTAATAGATGACTACTAATGAGGCAAAACAGTTAGAACTAATAAAAGAATCTACATTTAAGCCCGAAATAGAAATAGAGGCTAGAAAACTTTTATTAAAGGAAATTTATGAAGGAGTTTTAAAGGAATATAATAAAAGGGCTCCTAATGGAGGTTTGTTAGCAGATCTTCCTCAATGTGTTAAAGATTATATTGAAGGGAAAAGAGAAGAGCCATGCGATGATGATATGAAATTTACATATAATGCGATTAAAGTTTTGCAATCAAGATACATGGTTAAGAGTCAACTAATGAATCCCTTAGAAACACCTTCTATGGTTATGAGAAGGGTTGCGGAAGGTTTTTCTTCTAGATCTGATAAAGAAAAATTATATGATTTGTTAATAAATGGTAAATTCATGTTTAATTCTCCAACATTGTTCAATATGTTTTCAGATGGTGCAAAAGGAGCTTTAAGCGCTTGTTATGTTACCCCAGTATTCGATAGTATGGAAGGTATATTAGATGGTGTTAAGGTTCAGGCCTTAACATTTAAATATGGAGGAGGTCAAGGATTCAGCTTTTCAGAACTAAGGCCTAGAGGAGATATTGTTGCTGGGACTAGCGGGGTAGCAAGTGGACCATTAAGTTTTATGAGGCTTTATGATGTTGCAACAGATGTTGTTAAACAAGGAGGTAAGAGAAGAGGAGCAAATATGGGAATTCTTCATGTATGGCATCCTGATATATATAATCCAAAGTATGATTCATGGCAAGCCTTATCTAATACATTGCCTCCTCAAATAAGGGCCTTTATAAAAGCAGTCAAAGATGCATTTGATCAAATAGAAAAAGATGATTTGTATGAGATAAACCCAATATTAAAAGAAATGGCAGAGAGACTATCTAAAGAAGGATATTATATGCCTGAAGATGCAGGCTTTATACAATCTAAGAAGAGTCCCATGCAAGATACATTTTTAACAAACTTTAATATTAGTGTTGGTGTTAATGATGCATTTATGAATAGTGTTTTAAATAATGAAGATTGGTGGATGGTTAATCCTAAATATAGTTCTGATAGTAATGATATTTATAGAATTCATTATAGTGTTAGCATGAAAACCGGTTTAGGAAGATTGGGAAAGCTTATTGAAGAAAACAAATGGCTATTAGATAACCCATATTTGAACATATATGAGGATGTGTTTGAAAAAAGCAAATCATTAGCATTAAGAGATTTAGAAGAAGCAATGAAGCTATCAAATAAGAAATTGGATTTAAATGAAAGAAATACAAAAACATGGAAGATTAACTCAAGAATTTTATGGGAGGAAATAATTAAATCTGCATGGGAAGGAGGAGATCCAGGCTTAATTTTTGTAGATAATCATAATAAATATAATCCAACTCCATGGCTAGGTGTAGTAACGGCAACAAATCCATGCGGAGAACAGCATTTATATCCATTTGAAAGCTGCAATTTAGGTTCAATAGATCTAAACAAATATGTTGATGAAAACAATAAATTTGATTTGAGAAGTTTCTTCAATGATATACACATAATTGTTGATTCAATGGATGCTGTAATTGATTTAAACAAACACCCTGATAAAAGACAAACTTTAATAAATTCCATAACTAGAAAAATAGGTTTAGGTATAATGGGTTTAGCTAATGCTTTAGCTAAATTGAATTATCCATATGATAGTGATGAGGCCGTAGCATTTACACTAATCATATCCTCAGCTATAGAAGTATTTGCATGGAAGAGAAGTTGGGAATTGGGGGCAAAATTAGGTTCTGCTCCTGTATTTGAATGTAAAAGATGGGATTGGAAAGAAATGAAATGCATTGAAAAAGCAGATGTTAATGAGACAATAAAATTGCATACCCCTGCACTATTGAAGGCAAACGAAGTTATGAGTATTAAAGATGGATTTATAAAAGTAAAGTATCATGATGTAAAAATACCTGCTGATGTATCAAAGAGGATGGTAGGAGAAACTGCTAAAAGAGTTGAAGAAGATGGTACAATAAACTTGATAAAGGAAGACGCATTTTATAAGGTATTAAATGACGTGTTTGGAATATCAAAAGAGGATATTAATAATTATTTAGAAAACTTCTCAATAAATAATGAAAAGAGCCTGCTTATAAATGCATTATTTAAACCTGCAGAGACGTGGAATAAACTAATTGAATATGGAAAATCTATTGGTGCAAAAGCCCCAAGAAATAGTGTTGTAAATACCGTTGCCCCAACAGGTACTATTAGCATTATCTCAGGAACAAGCTCTGGAATAGAGCCTTACTTTGCTTTAGTATACTTGAGGAGAGTTGCTATAGGCGAATTTTGGGAGACGATATCTATATTTAGAGATAAAGTATTAGAAATAGCAAAGAAATATAACCTATCATTTGATTTCTTAGATAACTTATTTAAGATAATATCATCTCATAAAGGTAGTATAAGGTGGGCCTTAAACGATATAGAAAATTATATAGTTAGTATGAGCACTGAAGAGAAGGAAGGTAATAAGATAATAACTAAAAATAATTATAAAGAATTATTAGAAGAGATAAGGGAGCTTGCAAAGCTCTTCCCAACAAGCATGGACTTCGATTTATGGTATCATTTATCACATCAAATAGCCTCTCAAATATATACAGATCAAGCCATAAGTAAAACAATAAATCTCCCAAGTGATGCAAAAATAGATGATGTTTATACAACATACTTTGTTGCATGGCTAGGTGGCCTAAAGGGAGTTACAATTTATAGAGATGAGAGCAAAGGAATACAAGTAATATACTTTGGAGGGGAAGCAAAAAATATATTGATTGAGCCAATAAAGAAAAAGACAAAGTCAAGAATGGCAATAGTAAAGAAAGAGATGAAGGTAACTGATGTTGAATCTGATAGAAAGATATCGCAATTATTTGGTATATCAAAAGATAGTACAAAAGGTGTTGTAAGTTTAAGGCCAGATGAAAACAGCACATGTAAAACATGCGATCTTTAATATTTTTTAATTCTTTTTGTCTAGTATTTCTTGAGGAAAAATGAGTAAAAAAACAGGTAAAGGAAATAAAAACGTTTTAAGTAAAGGAGATATATTATTTATATCTGTTATTATAATTATAATTGCATTAGGTTTATATGCATATTACTTCTATGGTTTCTCATTAGTTATAGTTGATGGAATAAGCATGAAACCCACTTTACATACAGGAGATATAGCTATTTTATATAAGGAGCCTTATCAAGATATAAAAATTGGTAATATTGTTGTTTATAATTATGATGGTATATTGATTATACATAGAGTTATAGGAATATATTATCATAATGGGGTTGAATGCTTTATAACAAAAGGAGATAATAATCCAGTACCAGACCCAGGTTATCCACAATATTGTGGTTATCATACAGTTGATGGATTTACTTCAGGAGGAATTCCATATTATGAAATAAAAGGAGTTATATTGACTTATAATGGAAATACACCAATTATTATACCATATATAGGGTCGTTTGCCTTAGCCATAAGAGGTACAGGTAGCGATACTTTTTAAACTTTTAAATTTTGTATTTTAATATCATTATTAATTAAAAACTTACTTGTCTCTCTAATCCATAAGCCTATAGATTTATTTTCTGAAAGTTCTTTTAATATATTTACATCATTATCTTCTAATATGTTAACCAAATCCGCTATATTCTCTTTTATTTTACTTAATGCCATAAAATGAAAATCACATAAACTGTAGTTTAAAACTTTGTGTTTGGCCTCCCTTTTACAGATATAACACATTTCTTCCGGCTTTTCTATACCTAAAGCAATTGCTAAACTTTTTCCAATGCTTTTATCATTTAATTTTTCTTTTATTATTTTAGTTAGAAATTCCTTTGCTTCATTCACTATCTCATCCTTTGTATATTTTCCTTTTGATATTAGATCCAGCTTTTCTTCAAAATTTCTTGTTAATTCAGGAGAAATTAACTCCTTAGAGACAAGCTCAATGGCCTTATAAACTGCATATCCTAAATTAGTTATTTCTGTATTTCTTCCTTTGTTTATTAAATACTTTCTTTTATATAATAGTTCAATAATTCTAGCTCTAGTTGCTTCTGTTCCAATATTAACTCTTTCCATCCATCTTAATAATGAAGTTCTACTAAGGGATACATTTATTTTGGGCCATATGGTTTTCAAATCAACTTTTATTATTTTTACCTTATCATTTTTCCTTAAAACTGGTATTTCGTTGATTTTTGGATATGAAAATGTGTAATATTTTAACCATCCTTCTTCCATTACAACTAAACCTTCAGCCTTATACTTTCTATTCTCATTATCGCTTAACGTAACATAGCTTTTTCCTAGAATAGCTTCTTTTGAAAATGCTGACAAAAACCTTCTGACTATAAGATCATATATTTTTAAATAATCTCCGTATATTTTTTTAGGAACTTCACCTGTTGGATATATTGCAGGATGTGCTGGATCATCTTCTCTTCCCTGAACAGGATTTAGTTTGCCTTGTGTTTCTTTTAATAACGTATCAATTAAATTTTTATAGCTTTGTTTAGATAGGTCATTGATTATTTGCTTATAATTTATTGTTTTAGGCAGTTTTTGGCTATTTGTTCTAGGATAACTAATTAATGTTTCTAAATAAAGCTCTTCTGCAATACTTTGGGTTTTAAATGGGGAAAATCCATAAATTCTTGAGGACTCTTTTTGGAGATCTCCTAAATTAAATGCTGGGGGAGGAGGAACTTTCTCTTTACTTTCTTGGTAGTCGTCAACATTTAAAACTGGGTTCTTTTCTAGGAATTTCTTTATTTCTTTTGCTTCAGAAATTGTTTTTGGAGACCAATTTTTAGGTGTTATTAGAAACCTTTTGCCATCATATTCCCCTAATATTAATATTGATAAAAAAGGTTTTGGTAAATAGAGGTTTATTTCTATCCATCTTCTTATTGCCTCAGCAAGAGTAGGGCTTTGAACTCTTCCTGCGCTTAATGAGATACTTTTGTTTGTTTCATTTTTAAATGATTTCATAAGAAGTCTTGATACATTTATACCCCATAACCAATCTAACTCATGCCTTGCATAACCAGCGTTAACATTCTCTAAATCCAATGGTGATAATTTATTAAATGCATCAATAATGTCATTTTTTGTTAAGGTTGAGTATTTCATTCTCTTTGCTTTTTTCACATCTCCAAAGCTTTCTATTATTTTATAGCCTATAACACTTCCTTCAATATCAAAGTCGCAAGCATTTATATAGGAACCAGCATTTGGTAAAATAGATGACATCATCATATAGTATGTTTTAGTATAATATGCAGCTTTGTCAAATTCCCATAATGGTTTCCATACTATTTTTACTATAGGAACTCCTCTTCCTGTTGTTGAGGGGCCAAATAAATGGCCAGCACTTGGTAGAATTAAAATAGTCCTACCATCACTTCTAATTACATAATATGGAACTTTATAATATCTACACTTCTCTAATTTTCCATAGCTTCCTAGCGCTAATGCTATCTTTTCAGCTGCTTTTGGCTTTTCTGCTATTAATGCTATAAAATCTTTATAGGAATAACAATTTCTGCTAGTATTTTTGCTCATAGCTCTCCAACTATTTTATATACAAAGAGGTTTAACTTTTTTTGTTAGCACAGAAATTATTTATTATTTCAAAAATTTTCTTTGATTTTTCCTCATCAATTTTTGTTGATTCTTCTTCAGGTAATGAAGAAATTATGGAAAGAATAAAAGAATAGTTATCAGAACAAATATTTAGCAGCATGATTGCCGTTGTATCCTTTAGACCCATTTCCATAAGATCTTTTATTGCTTTGCTTGCTTTTTCAGAATCTCCATCACCAAAAGTTTTTAAATAATCCCAAGACTTCTCCTGTAAAGAATTTATTTGAGGAGAATCTTCTATTCTTCTTTCCATAAAATATTTAGCTTCATAATAAGAAATATATCGTCTTTCTTCTATTCTTCTTTCCATAATATAGGACCCCTACTGGGTGTTTTGTTGGGTAAAAGGTTTAAGGTGAACTGCATATGTTATTATTGTCTTTGTTTTATCACCTAAGTTGACTTTTATTACATAGGCTTTTCCTCTTTTATCTACAATAGTCCCAGTTAAACCATGGAATCTCCTATGAGGCATTCCATCATGAAAAGAAGAGTTTATATAAATTACAACTTTATCTCCTATATTATAAGGATATAAAGCCTTGCTAAGCCTTGGAACTCCTCCTCTTTCTCTAATATGTTTTCTTAGCATATTTCTTGTCTTGCTTCTATAACCTGTTGATGCTTTTACCATTTCTTTCACCTTACTTTTGAAGACCTCGACAATTATAGGTATAGGTAGGTTTATAAATTTTCAATGGAAATCCTTTTCTTTAGGAAGTAAAGTGATAATTTATCCAATTTGGGATGCCTTTAGTAAAATTGATATTTGCATATAAATTTCTTTAATGAACAAAATTTTAAGCTAAATATTCATTATTATATTGTGCTTTCCAGTAACAATTTTAATGGAATAACTTGTTTTAATCCAGATTGAGTGTATCTGATTATGGAAACTGGTAATATACCATTTTCAACCTCATATTTTGCAATACTAACCGGATCAGAGGATTTTACAACATCAAGTTTAATTAAAGGAGGAGCATTTTTTGTTAGTTGTAAAGATCTTATTCCAATTATTTTTGCTTTTTCATATTTAGTCAGATAGGGAGGTCCTATTATTATATCTTCTCTAATTTTTGGATATGCCATATACGAGCCTGACATTTTTCCACCTCTAATTATTGTAAAAAATAGGGATTAAAAATTAAGTGTTAACATTTATCATTTAAATTAAAATATTATTGTATATAATATTATACCAGGGATAAAATGAAAGAAATTCATATGAAAATAGAGCCCGGAAACTATAGGAGTGTTAAACTTGAGTTAAGTGATGCAATTGAGTTATTAAATAAAGTTGTTTCATTAAGAGGAATCGAAACAAAGGATATAAATGAATCATTTAGGATATTAAATAACTTTGATGAATTTTATGAATATCAAAAAAAGAAGTTTAAGGATTATGTTACGCCAGATAAGGATGTAAGCGATATGATTAGGGGAGCTGTTGTTGTAGATAATTTAAAGCTTATCAAAGAAAATAATAAAAAATATGTAGTGATAACGTTTGATAGAAGGTTAAAAGAAGAATTAATAATTAAGGCCCTTAATAATATGGGTTATGAAGTTAAAATAGAAAAATAAAATTAACTTTCATTAGTCTCTTCGCTTTTTTCTTCCTTCTTCCCTCTCTTCGCTTTTCTCTCTTTTTTCTTACTTTCTTTAACGCTCTCTTTCTTTTTCTCAGCAGTTTTCTTCTTACTTTTTTCTTCCTTCTTCCCTTTCTTAGATTTCTTCGCCTTCCTTGTCTTCTTTATAGAAGAGGTTGAAAGCTCTGACATCTTTTTCTCTACTTCTTCGTTATAATAGGCTCTAGCCTCATTAACCTTTATTACATTGGCTGCTGCCTTTTCTAGGATATCAAACGATTTTAACATAATATCTAAAAGTTCTGGACTTTCTACTTTGTATTCAATTAATTGCTGAGATTCTTCTTGCGAGCTGCTCTCTTCAACTTCTTCCTCTTCGTTAGCTTCCTCTCCATTTTCGCTCATTTTTAACACCAAAATTATAAGGAGTAAATTTCTAGTTTAATATTTTCATTTGTTTTGTGGAATAAGCAAAACAATTAGTGGTATATAAGCTTTTCTCCTTAATTAAAGAGATAACCTTCATTATATACCTATCTAGATTGGAATGTAATTATAGATTTAGAGGTATATGAAGGTGATCTTAATAGACCCTAATATATTATGGAGGACTTTAGAAATGGGAGATATAGATCTAGAAGGGGATAAATCTAATGAAATAATAAATCTATTAAGAAATAAAGCATTAAATTCATTTATGGGAGGATATATATTATTAGATAATCAATCAAGGGCAAAATATAATATTAGTTTTATTGAGCTATTATTAAGGCACCCAGAATATGGATGTGCTTTAGGAAATGAAGTTTTAGGGGAACAATTTATAATTTTAATAAGGTCTATTTTAAAAGGAAGTGAGTTTGATGGTATAAGAGATATTATAATAAACAATTGTAATAGAATCAGAAACCATAAGAGAAATATTGGTTCATAACTCTATTTTCTATTATTAAATCCTATTAATTATAACAAATAAATGGCTATTATGCAGGAAGGGGCAAAGTAAGAATTAGCAAGATGCTATAAATTATTACTGCAATCATTCCAGACTTGGAAAGTTTATCATCACCCATAGCTGATCCAGGATGCCTTCCTCCTGATAATATGAAGAAGAAAAATGCAAATAAACCAAATACTGCAAATGTATCATACCATAGCCCTGCAAAAATTAATGCAAATATGAATATAATAGAAATAATTCTATGGTTTCTTTCTCCTAAAGCAGCCCTTAAAACATGACCCCCATCTAGTTGAGCAACAGGAATTAAATTCAGAAATGTAACGAAAAATACTATGTATGATGCAAACATCATAGCAGAAGGCTGTATTACGTATTCAGTAGGTATTTTTTCAATATAAGTTATTATGCTTACAATTAAAGGAACCAAATTTATTGTAGAACCTGGAGGAACTAGTGATTGGGGAACTAGGGTAGAATATTTTAATCCAATAACTGTAAAGGGTATTGCGCTCAGAAAGCCAGTTAATGGGCCCATAACCCCAGTTAAAGCTAATATATTGTTTGTTGGAGGTAACCATTCCATATTTATTACAGCCCCAAAGGTTCCTAAAAATCCCAGCTGTAATGGAGGGGCTGGTAAAAGATATGGTGGGCTTGCAGGAACCTTAAACCTCCTCATAGTTAACCAATGACCTGTTTCATGTAAAAGAAGGGGAACGATTAATGCAACTAAATAAGCAAACGGATTATATACTAAAGATTTTCCCTGGTTATTAAATACTAGGCCTGATATATAAACGCTTATTAATGTCACTATAGCTAATATAATAACTACAAATTTGTTCGTTCTATTAACCTTCTTGAAAACATAAATAAATAACATGTTATTTTCTTTTCTAAGGCTAACCGCATAATTTAGCTTAAAAGATTCTTTATATAAATTTATAAATGACTTGGAAAGATCACTTTCATTAATTCCAACAATTTTATACTTAAGCGCATTTTTATCTTGAGAAACAAATTTTGCATCAAAGTATTTTAATATTAATTTTTCTATATCATTTTTTTCTAAAGTTTCCATTTTTATCCTATTAGTTAAGATTAAAATAGGACTTAAATCTTTTAGATCAATATTTAATTTATCAAATATAATTACTTAAATATTGCATATATTTACAAAAATCTTCTTTGATATATTTTTTATGATTTTCTAAAGCCTCGCTTTTAATTCCTAAAACATATTTAAGATATTTTTCTTCTTCAGAATGCAAATTTGAAGGGATCACTAAGCTATAAGGTTCTTCTATATTAGCATCATCTAATAAATTTCTTAAGGAATTTCCTATAAACATATTTTTATCCCCGGCATGTATAAGAATTCCTAATAATTTTTCTAAATAGCTATACAATTTTAATTCATTATTCAACTCAAGAATTGTTTTTATTCCTATAGATGCATCTAACGTTTTTTTGTTATCATCAATATCAAATAGTAAAAGAGTGTGAGCTTTAATGCATAGATTTGCATATAAGTTAAATAATAGGCTATATGCTTTTACATTCCTCCAAGGGCCTGGTATCGTTAGTGTTTTACCATATTTATAATATTGTAGTCCTGACAAGGACTTTGTCATACAAATTCCTGATATTCCATTTATTATTTCTACATCAATGTTTTTGATTTTTGCATCTATAACTATAGAGGCATGGGTTGTCGCTATTAAAGGATCACCTGGAATTATTATACCTACCTTCTTTTCCTTTGCAATATTTAAAACATCAGAAGACTCATCTTCAAGCATTCTTCTATTTGCAATAATTACCTTCTTTTCCTTTGCAATATTTAAAACATCAGAAACTATTTTATCAGAATTTGGCATTGTATAAGAATCTATGATAATTAAATCAGAAGATTTTATATATTCTAATGCTTTTTTTGTAATATATTCATGATTTAAACCTATAAGGTATAAAGGCAATAATTAAACACCAAGTTTAACTTTTCTTGCAATATACATTTAATTCAGATTGAACCTTTGTTAACCATTCCATTAAGCTATTGCAAACTTCTGATGCCTCATTTTTATATCCTTCTTTTCTCATGCAATCTATTCCTCCCAATATAATATAATTAATCATAGATGTATATATTGAAATTTTGTTTATAAGTTGATCTTTTAATAATACCCATCCGTTTGTAGTTAACCCATAAATTATCTTTTTCCCACCTCTTACGCCTTCTTGTTCATATGATTTTATTTCTATTAACCCTTCATTTTGCATTGAGTCTAATAATGGATATAATGTACCTGCAGCAGGCTTCCATCTACCATGAGTCATCTCTTCAATTTTCTTCATAATCTCGTATCCATGACTTGGTTTTTCTGCTAATATTCTAAGAACTAGCCACATTAGGCTCTCTCTAAATGCTTTAGCACCTTTTGGTTGTAGTTCATTCTCTTCTTGAATTTTCATTAAAATTCACCTATTTAAATATAGTAAGAGGAGGTTTATATTGGTTTCTATTATATCAGTGTATGAACTATACCCATTTTACCTCAGTTCTGGTATCTTTCTTCACTAATCTGTAATACCAGCCTTCCTCATCGGCAAATAAATAGTTATAAAGAAAGTGAAAAAGCTTTTCGTTACACAATAATGAAAGTTTCTTCCTTTAGGGCTGAGAATCAGATGAAAGTTATTGTTACATTAGGTAATTGAATTGGATTAAATGGTACACCATTTCCAGTATAGAATTTGTTAAACCATTCATAGAAGTGAAGCCTTAAATCATGGGCAAATGCAACTATACCTTCCAATCCTGCAGTAAGTAGGTTTCCTAGTATGTAAACTATTACTGCTGCTATGAATAGAACTGGATTTTTAATTCCTACAGGATCTATAACAAAATATAATATAGTAAATCCAACCATTAAACCTGAATGAGCGAGACTCAACCCCAATATCCTTAGAAAACTAATGCTATTACCTAAAACTAATATCATAGATTCGAACAAGCCTATAAAGGATTCTATTGGATTTAGTTTAAATCCTTCTCCTTCAATTGCTCTGTAAATAGCTTTGCCTAGAAGGATCCATATTAATGAAATTATCGCTCCATAAAATATAAAGGCTTCCATGGGCCCTCCCTTGCCTAATCCAAATAAAGCTTGTTTTATTGTAGATCCTGCTTGTGTTGCGTTAAAGTATATTAAAAATGGTGAACCTGCTGATAAGAATAATAAAAATAGAGGTAATTTTTCTCCATATAAGTCCTCAAAATCCCTTTTTAGGTAGCTATTAATTATACCTAACAAAGTACCAAAAATGAGCATAAAGGCTCCTATCCAAAATGATATATCCATTGATAAGTAAAATAACTTCAACATTAATTGTTGCGATCCTCCACTTATTGATATATCAACTGGTGATTCTATGGGAGCTGATTGAAATCCAAGACTTCTCCAAAATTCTTCCAAATGAATTGCTTGAGCTGGTAGAGGGCCAAAAAACTCTGCTGCAAGAAATCCCGTTATCATACCTACAATGCCTAAAATAAGCGCTACTTTTCCTAAATCCTTACTTCTTGGCACCAAGAAAAACAATGCAAAGAGCACAACTAGCAGTCCATGACCAATATCCGGGAACATAAGACCAAATATTATTGGCATTGTAATGGCCATAAATATTGTTGGAATAATTTCATTAGAATTAGGAATTCCATACATTTTTATTATAGATTCAAATGGTTTAAATGCTTTAGGTACACTCATTTTAGTAGGTATTTCTCTTTGTCCTCTTTTAATGCCAAGGCTGTATATTAAATATCTATCATCCGTGGAATTTTTAATTAAGTTTCTCAATTTTTTAGAATCCTTTGCATCTACAAAGCCATGTATAAATGATGTTGTTTCAGACGATGCTGTATTATTAAGTATTTTAAATATTTCATTTATAACATAGATTTTTGTATAGTACTCCTTTAAATTATTATATTTTTCCATTAGGCTTTTTAAAATATTATCTATTTGCTCATTTAACTTCTTTATTTCTTCTTCTATTTCTTTATATGCTTTAGATGGATTTCCATTAAATTCACTGGGAATTGATATAGCTGTAAATCCTAGCTTAATTAAATCATTATATGTTTTTTTAACATTATCATTATTTCCAGCTATTGCTATAGTATAATAATTTTCTTGAGTTTTTTCATAAGCTAATATTACATCTTTTGCAGCATTTTTAGCATATTCTATCATATCTTCTGGAATTATTCCAATAGAAAATGAAATCAATTTAGACTCATGGGCTTTTTTAATATCTACATCTAGATAAGATATGAAACCAATAAGCTTTTTTAATTCCAATAAATCATTTACCTTATTTCTTATTTCATTTAGGTTTGATATATTTTTCTCGAAAAATACTTCCAAATCTTTGTTTTGATTGATTATCTCATTTAGGAAATCAACCCAATTAGATATCTTTATATTTATACCAGAAATGATTTCTGGATCTTTGTTGATAGCTTTAAAGAAACCTTCCAGCCTTGCCTTTCTTTCTGATGAAAGAGCCGATGCAGATCTGTAAATCTTCATAGAATATTTTGTTAATTCTTTAGTGGGAGGTTCTATATGAAAAATACCAGAAGTAGCCAGGCTAGCAACAACTCTATCATAAACGCTATTAGGCACAGCTATTACTACTTCTTCAACTCTATTGGCGATCAGCAATTTGGATCCCTTACAATTTCTTTAATTTATATAAGGGCATTTTAAAACTTAAGGTAATTTTGTTATAAATGTTTTCAGCTTGTATTTTAAAAGAAATGGCATTATAATAATTATTCAAAATTAAATATGTATTGATTGTTTCACTATTTAAGCTTAAAAGCCACCTTTTTAATCTTAAAAAATGTAAGTGATTAAATTGAGTTCAGAAGGCAAGCTTATCGTTATAGGAGATAGGCAAAGTGCTAATCTATTTAAGTTAGCAGGAATAACAATAATAGATGCAAATAATCAAAAGGAAGCTGAAGAAGGCTTAAAAAAAGCAAAAGAAAAAGGAGGAACACTTGCTATAATTTTAAAGCACATTGTAGATGATGAAGCTTCTTTAAGGAATTTGGCGAATTCATTAAATATTACCTTGTTGATATTACCAACTAAATGGGTTAAAGCAGAGCCCATAAATATTGATAAGTTGTTAGCTAAAGCTCTAGGTATGGGGTGATGTAGTATGACATTAGCAGGAAATCCAAAAAAGGTTGCTGAAGAAATAAAAGAAAAAAATTTTGTTGAAACAAAAAAGCTAGTCGATGATGCATATAGTGCATCTTTGAAACTATTAAATGAATCATATCAAGCTGCATTAAATGAGTTTAAAAAAGGATTAAATGATAAATCCCAAGAACTTAATGAGTCCTTGAAAAGCGTTGAAGCTAGTCTTCAATTAGAGTTAAGAAAAGCCGTTTCAGAAAAAAGGAATAAATATATCGATGATGTTTTTAACAATGCAATTAATGAAATTAAAAAAGAAAAAAGCAAGGATTGGTATATTAACTTTATGAAGAAGGTTATTTCAATAATTTCATCTGAAGCTGATAGCTATAATGGCTTAATAGTATATACATCAGAAGATGATAAAGATCTTGTCAAAAAATTGACGTCACAATTTAAAAACATTGAGGTTTCGCAAGAAAACGCAAATATAATTGGTGGTGTAATAGCAACAAATAAAGATGGAACAATTAAATTAGATTTTAGTATAGATCAGATTATAAAGGAAAATGAGGTTTTTCTTAAGGGTATTGCCTCAGAGAAATTATTTGGAGGGAAGTAATATGGTAAAAGGGAAAATTAGTAGAATTACAGGACCTCTTGTAGTTGCGGAAAACATGACTGGAGTTCAAATGTACGAAATGGTTAGAGTTGGTGAAGAGAGACTTATTGGAGAAGTAACGAGAATTAAAGGTGATGAGGCATATATTCAAGTATACGAGTCTACTACAGGCTTAAAGCCAGGGGAAATCGTTGAAGGTACAGGATCTCCGTTAAGTGTTGAATTAGGCCCTGGATTATTAGGGAACATCTACGATGGAGTTCAAAGGCCTTTACCCTTTATTGCTGACTTACTAACTAAAACTTCTCCAAAAAGGAGCATATTTGTTGAGAAAGGTATTGATGTAAGCCCATTACCAAGAGATAAAAAATGGCACTTTATGCCAGGAGAAATAAAAGCTGGTGATAAAGTTTCTGGTGGGGACCTTTTAGGTTTAGTTCAGGAAACTGAATTAATATTACACAAGGTTATGGTCCCTCCAAATACATATGGAGAAATAAGTTGGATTGCACCTGAAGGAGATTATACTATAGTAGATCCTATAGCAGAAATAAAAGTTGGTGGAAAAGTAAAAGAGCTATATTTGACTCATCGTTGGCCAGTTAGATTCCCAAGACCATATAATCTAAAACTAGATCCATCTGAACCTTTAATAACAGGGTTGAGAATAGTTGATACTTTATTCCCAATGGCCAAAGGAGGTACTGGAATGATACCAGGAGGTTTTGGAACAGGAAAAACTGTTACAATGCATGGATTGGCTCAATGGTCTTCAGCAAACGTTGTTTTATATATTGGTTGTGGAGAAAGAGGAAATGAAATGACCGAGGTTTTAGAAAGGTTCCCAACTTATAAAGATCCATGGACTGGTAAACCATTAATGGAAAGAACTGTTTTAATTGCAAACACAAGTAATATGCCAGTTGCTGCGAGAGAAGCAAGTATTTATGTAGGAATTACTATAGCGGAGTTTTATAGAGATATGGGTTATGATGTTCTTTTAGTTGCTGACTCAACGAGTAGATGGGCAGAAGCATTAAGAGAGATAGCTGGAAGATTGGAAGAAATGCCTGCCGAAGAAGGATATCCAAGCTATTTGGCTTCTAGACTAGCAGAATTTTATGAAAGAGCAGGTAGGGTAAAAACAATAGGTTCTCCTGATAGGGTTGGAAGCGTTACTGTAGTAGGTGCGGTAAGCCCTCCAGGAGGAGACTTTACAGAGCCAGTAACAACTCATACTAGGAGATTTACCAGAGTATTTTGGGCACTAGATACTGCTTTAGCTTATAGCAGACATTATCCAGCAATAAATTGGATCTTAAGCTATAGCGCATATGCAGATACCGTAGCTGAATGGTGGGCCAAAAATGTTGATCCAAGATGGAGAGAATATAGGGATGAAATTATGGATATATTGCTTAGAGAAAATGAATTGCAAGAAATAGTAAGGCTTGTAGGTACAGAAAGCTTAGATGAAGGGGATAAATTGGTGTTAGATGTAGCAAGAATGATTAGAGAAGGATTCTTAAAACAAAATGCATTCGATCCTATAGATACATTTACCTCTCCTAAAAAACAAGTTGAATTAATGAAGTTGATAGTAGATTATTATAGAAAAGCAAGAGAATTAGTTCAAAATGGTGTTCCTGCAGCAAAAGCAAGAGAATCTTTAGGAAGACTTTATGTAGATATAATTAAGGCTAGGTTTAATATACCAAATGATAAGCTTGAAATGATAGAAGATCTTAGAAAGCGTACTTTGAACGCTCTTGAAGAATTAAAATCAAAAGAGGTGAAAAGTGCATGAGCTCTTTATATGGTATAAGAGAATATTCTAAGATAGTTGAAATAAAGGGACCATTAATTGTAGTTGAAGGAGTTAGTAAGGCATCTTATGATGAAATAGTAGAAGTAGAATTATCAGATGGAACTAGAAGGAGGGGTAGGGTTTTAGATGTATCTAAAAACGTTGCTGTCGTTCAGGTATTTGAAGGTACAACTGGTATAACAACAACAGGAACAAGGGTTAGATTTTTGGGAAGGCCTTTAGAATTACCAGTTTCTGAAGATATGCTTGGGAGAATATTTAATGGTTTAGGAGAGCCAATAGATAATGGTCCTGAAATTGTTGCTGAAGAAAAATATGATATAAATGGTTCTCCAATAAATCCAGCTGTTAGAGCATATCCTGAAGATTTTATACAAACAGGGATTAGTGCGATAGATGGTATGAACACATTAGTTAGGGGGCAAAAATTACCAATATTTAGTGGTAGTGGATTGCCTCATAATATATTGGCAGCCCAAATAGCAAGACAGGCGACAGTTAAAGGAGAAGGGGAAGAATTTGGTGTTGTATTTGCTGCCATAGGAATTAAATATGATGATTACATATTCTTTAAGAAATTCTTTGAAGAAACAGGAGCATTAAATAGAGTAGCAATGTTTGTAAATCTAGCTGATGAGCCTGCAATGATTAGGCTTGTTACTCCTAGAGTTGCATTAACGTTAGCAGAGTATTTAGCTTATGAAAAAGATTTGCATATACTAGTAATATTAACTGATATGACAAACTATGCAGAAGCTTTAAGAGAAATAAGTTCATCAAGAGAGGAAGTACCTGGAAGACAAGGTTATCCTGGTTATATGTACAGTGACTTGGCAAGCATTTATGAGAGGGCAGGTAGAGTTCATGGTAAAAAGGGAAGCATAACACAAATACCTATATTAACAATGCCTAACGATGATATAACACACCCAATACCTGATTTAACTGGTTATATAACAGAGGGGCAAATAGTATTAAGCAGAGATTTATATAACAAGGGTATATATCCTCCAATAAATGTTTTGATGAGTTTATCTAGATTAATGAAGGAAGGTATTGGTCCAGGAAAGACTAGAGATGATCATGCATCAGTTAGTGATCAATTATATGCTTCATATAGTAGGGGAGTTGATTTAAGAAGTTTAGCGGCCGTTGTAGGAGAAGAAAGCTTAAGTGAAACTGATAGGAAATTCCTAAAGTTTGCAGATTCATTTGAAAAGAAATTCTTAGCTCAAGGTGTAAGAGAAAATAGAAGCATAGAAAACACATTAGATTTAGCATGGGAAATATTATCTGAATTACCAGAAGAAGAGCTTACAAATATAAAAGAAGAAATTATTAAGAAATATCATCCAAAATACAAGAAATAATCAATCAGGTATTAATTCTGTACCTATTTTTTCTCCATTTATTACTTTTAATAAATTTTCCGGATCTTTACCATTAATAAATATTACTTTTATTTTGCTTCTTTTTATTAATTCAAAAGCTACATGATCAAGTAATTCATATCCTCCTGCAATTTGATTCATATTTTTTATTAATTCCTCCATTTCTTTATATGTTATTTTATCAAGCTTCTTTGATCTAGGATCGTTAGGATTTTTATCATAGATTCCATCAATATTATTAAGCATATTTATTACAACATTTGCATTAAGGCTTTCAGCCAAAACCATAGATACAGCATTTGTGCTATGCCCTGGTTGTAAACCCCCTAATATGGGGATTAAATTATTGCTGAAAATTTCTATGGCCTCAGTTAAATCCTTTGGAACCTTTGGTATACTATATGGTTGCAAGGCAGAAGATAGAGATAATGCATTTAACCTTGCGGATTCTATGCCCAAGATATCTAATATAGACTCTTGTATGTTTAATTCCCTTAAACTATTTATATAGCTTCTTGCTAAAGGTCCTCCTCCAACAACGATTCCAATTCTATATCCTTTGTTGATAATTTTTCCAATAACTTCTCTAGTCTTTTCATAGTATTTTTTATCAGGTGGATATAATAAACTTCCGCTAATTTTGATAACAATTTTTTCCATATTCTCCCTATTTTATAATCGTAAACATGTTATTAATTAATTTATTAGTCTCAGAGCCTAGTATAGTTCACCTCTCACAGCTTTTAACCATCATCATCGACATTTTTTAATTTACTAAGCTAAAGCTAAAAACTTATTATTTTTGTTTTTCATTTTTAACGATGTGGTTAGCTTGCCTCAGATTTTAATAAAGAGGCCTGAGGTAGATTCATTTTATACATTTTCTACAGTAGAACTTCCTGAGCAATATTGTAGAGGACTTGCATGTTTTGCCTCAAGATCTTTAAATGAAAAAATTTTTTCTAAATCTAAAGTCCAAATACCAAGGACATATTGTTTAGGTTTTTGTTATGCAGGTCCCTCATATAGCAAGGGATATTATAAGAGGCCCATCATTGATATTAAAACAAAGAAATCAGTTCTCTTAAAGGATATAGTTAAGGATAGAATATATGATATAGAGCAATATATTTCTCTTGATGGTCTATCTGCTCTTAAAAAGGCTTTGAATATGGAGCCCATAGATATAATAAAAGAGGTAAAGGAATCTGGATTAAGAGGAAGAGGAGGAGCTTATTTTCCAACAGGTCTTAAATGGGAATCAGCATATAATCAAAGAGAAGAGGAAAGATATTTAATTATTAATGGAGACGAAGGGGATGCAGGAGCATATATAGATAAAGTTCTAATGGAAGATAATCCTTATTTGGTTATAGAAGGAGCTTTGATAGCTGCTTATGCAATAGGTGCTAAAACCATTTACATTTATGTAAGAAAAGAATATCCTTTTGCATATGAAACAATGAAAAAAGCAATCAATGAATTTAAAAACAAAGGCCTTATAGGAACAAATGCCTTGAAAGGAAGGAGTATAAATATAATATTGGAAAAAGGGAAAGGATCTTATGTAGTTGGCGAAGAAACTGCTATGATAAATGCAATTATGGGGTTAAGAGGAGAACCGAGAGCAAGGCCTCCTTATCCAACAGAATTAGGTCTATTTAATAAACCCACAGTTGTAAATAATGTAGAAACTATTTCAAATATTCCTTGGATAATAAAAAATAGTGGGAAATCATATTATGAACTAGGCTTTAACAAGAGCAGGGGAACAAAATTAATTTCATTAAATAATCTCTTTAATAAGCCAGGAGTGTATGAGGTAGAATTTGGAATTAGCCTAAATGAAATAGTTTATAATATAGGAGATGGCCTTAAGAATAATTTGCCTTTAAAGATGTTAATTATAGGAGGTCCTTTAGCAGGTCCTATTTTACCTAATGAGTTAGATACGAAGCTTGGTGTAGAGGAATTAAGAAATATAAATGCTAGCCTAGGTCATGGAAATATAATAGCATTTAGCAATGATACCACAGCATTTGATTTACTATATGAAATTATTGATTTTGCAGCTTATGAATCTTGTGGGAAATGTTTTCCATGCAGATTTGGAACACAAAGCCTTCTTTCCATAGTTGAAAATGCAAAGAAAAGGGGTTATTTTACTAAAGAAGAATCAAATTCTATTGAAAGAATAGCTAGAGTAATGAAATCACAAAGCCTTTGTGGTCATGGAGTTGGAACTGGAGATGCTGTTTTATCTATAATTAATAAATTAAGAGACGAGGTGGTGAAGTAATGGAAAAAGTAAAGATAACAGTTAATGATAAGGAATATTATGTTGATAAAGATAGGAACCTTCTTCAAACATTAAAATCTTTAGGCTATTATATACCTAGCCTTTGTTACGACGATAGACTAGAACCTTATGGCTCTTGTAGGCTATGCTATGTAAGAGTTAATGGAACTCTCTTACCTTCTTGTACAACTAAGGTTAAAGAAGGCATGAGAATAGTTACAGAAGATCAGGAAATAAGTGAAAACAGGAAGACAATTTTAGAAATGGTTTCAAATCAGATAAGCGGAGATTTATTAAAAGAAAAAGAAATAAGCGAGGCATTAGATAAATATGGAATTTACTATGAGCCAAAAGAAATTAAAAAAGAACTAATTGATGAATCTCACCCATATATTTATGTTGATATGAATAAATGCATTAAATGCTTTAGATGCGTAAGGGCTTGTGATGAAATACAAGGATATCATGTATGGAGAACTTGGTTTAGAGGTAGTAAAGTATTAATTAGGCCTGATGGTTTAGATTTTGGTCATAGCAGTTGCGTAAGTTGTGGCCTTTGTGTTGATGTTTGCCCAACTGGAGCATTAGAGGATAGAACTATAGCAATAAATGGATGGCCTAATAATTGGGTTAATACTATATGCCCATATTGTGGTGTTGGTTGTCAAATTGATGTTGGAACAAAAAATGGAAAAATAATAGATATAAGGCCTTCTAAGAAATCTATTGTTAATAAAGGAAACTTATGCGTTAAAGGAAGATATGCTTGGGGGTATGTTTATTCTGAAGATAGGGTTTTAAATCCTATGATTAAAGAAAATGGAGAATGGAAAGAAGTTAGTTGGGATGAAGCAATAACATATGTTTCTCAAAAAATAAATGATATATTAAAAAGATATGGGCCAAAAGCTATAGGAGTTTTAGTAGGGGCAAGAATAACAAATGAAGAAGAATACTTAGCAGCAAAGTTTGCTAGAGTTGCATTAAAAACCAATAATGTAGATAGCTGCGCAAGAGTTTGCCATGAACCCTCCGCTCAAGGTCTTGAGGATATTTTAGGAACAGGGGGTGCAACAAATACATTTGAGGATTTGGATAAGACAAAGACTGTTATAGTTATTGGAAGCAATATAACAGAAAATCATCCTGTAATAGGAGTTAGATTAAAAAGACTTGCATCTGAAGGGAAAATAAAATTAATAGTTATAGACCCAAGGAAAACTGAAATAGCACAATATGCTGATATATTTTTACAACTAAAGCCTGGGACGGATGTGGTATTACTTAATGCAATTGCTAATACTATTATTTCAGAAGATTTGATAGATAAAGACTTTTTAAATAAAAGAGTCGATGGGTTTGAAGAATTTAAACAGGTAGTCTATAATTATACACCAGAATTTGCTGAACAGATAACTGGAGTTAAAGCGGATCTAATTAGAGAAGCAGCAAGGCTATATGCATCAAATAAGCCATCTATGATATTTTGGGGACTTGGGGTAACGGAGCACATACAAGGAACAGAAATAGTTTATTTGTTAATAGATTTGGCATTAATAACAGGGAATTTAGGAAAGGAAGGAACAGGTTTAATGCCGCTAAGGGGTAAAAACAACGTACAAGGAACAGCAATAATGGGAGCCCATCCTAAAAAGTTATTAGGAGCTGTTCCCTTATCCGACCCTCAAAATAGATTTAGGTTTGAAAAAATTTGGAGACAAAAGGTTCCTGAAGAGCCTGGATTAGATGCAATAGAAATGGTAGAAGCTGCATTGAGAGGAGAACTAAAGGGATTAATTGTTTTTGGAGAAGATTTAGCTATGTCCCATCCATTTAGAAAAATGGCAGAAGAAGCTTTATCAAATTTAGATTTATTAGTTTTGATTGATATGTTTCATAACGAAACATCAAAGTTTGCTAACGTATTTTTGCCAGCAAGCAGTTCATTCGAAAAAGAAGGTACGTTTACAAATGCAGAAAGGAGGATTCAAAAAGTGAATAAAGTTATAGATCCATTAGGTAATTCCATGCCTGATTGGAAGATTGTTATGAAATTAGCCGAATCATTAGGGCTTAAGGAATATTTTAATTATGATACTCCAGAAGATGTTTGGAATGAGATCAGAATTCTTTGGTCTTCAGTTTATGGTATTACATATGAAAGACTTGAAAATCAAGGAGGATTACCTTATCCAACGCCGGAATTAGATAAAGAACCAATTAAAATACTTCACAAAGATAAGTTTACAATTGGTGAAAAAGCAAGACTTAAACCGGTTATGTTTATTCCTTCGCCTGAAAATGTTACCCAAGAATATCCATTAATATTGATAACTGGGAGATCTTTGTATCATTTTAATATGGGATCTATGACTAGAAGAACACCAAACAAAGTAATTTTTGGTGAAGATATATTAGAAATAAATCCTATCAATGCAAATTCCTTAGGAATTAAAGATGGGGATTTGGTTAAAATAGCTAGCAAATATGGCAGTACTATTATAAAAG
Organism: Caldisphaera lagunensis DSM 15908; assembly: GCF_000317795.1. Taxonomy (NCBI): domain Archaea; kingdom Thermoproteati; phylum Thermoproteota; class Thermoprotei; order Acidilobales; family Acidilobaceae; genus Caldisphaera; species Caldisphaera lagunensis. The sequence continues at coordinate 1,195,875 of NC_019791.1, read as the reverse complement.
CAAGGATTAGTGATAGGGTACCTAAAAATGTTGTCTTTGCAACAGTTCATTTTCCAGAACAATCAATAAACTACGTTGTATCGCCTAATATAGACAGGATTAGTCATATACCAGAATATAAAGTAACTGCAGTAAGGATAGAAAAATTATAAAACTTTTTATTATAAATAAAATTGGTAAAAATTGACATATTTAAAGGACTAATCTGGATACATTTCTCCTAGTTTTGCTGCATTAGCTAATATTTCATCTGTATTAGATGAATGCAACCAAACACCTTTAGTATTTTTAACAGACCTATCTATATGTTCAAATATACTTTTAGGTATTGAACCAAATGTAAGCATATCTAATTCTATTTCTGAAATGGATAATAATAATGCAGACATTTCAAGGCTTACTCCTTCATTAAAGCCTGCATCAGTTATTAAAATAATTCTTTTATGATATCCAGGATTTACATTTCTTAATATTAAATACGCATCTTTAATTATCTCACTTGGAGCAGTAGCCTTTCCCATTATCTTGAGTTGTAAAATTGCTTTTTCTATAACTTCTAATCTATCTGTAAGATCTGTTAGGGGAAAGGAATATCTATAAAATATCATTAATGATAACAATGTAGGTAAGTTTCTGCTAAATAAGCTCCTAGCTATTATAGATGCAGCTCTCTTAGCGTTTTCAAATCTATTTGGTTTATAATCTTTTCTTGCCATGCTTATACTAGTATCGACTCCTATTATTACGGCTTCTCCAATAAATTTCAACATTACTCATCTCGGATTCTTACAATTATTCTATTCGCTAATGTATGAAGATTTACATTAAGAGTAACTAAACAATTCTTATAGGCGACTATAAACATTTTATCGCCAAAATAATTAATGCAATTTTTAATATTTTAAGCTTTACCCACTCTACTCAAAGAGTTCAGACGGAATAATTAAAGGAATAGTACCCATCTTAGCTATAATTTCATTAAGTTGTTTTTCATCTATTATATTAAATTTTTTAGAATATAGGAAAAGAGAAAGAGTTGGAACACCTACAATACCTTTGCTTTTTGCTGTTTGCCTTGTTCTAATGTCATCGGAGACAAGTATTGCGTTTTCTTTTTTTGAAATGCTAATAGCTTCAGCCTCTTGCAAAGTTATACCATTTTTTCTTGCAAACTCATTAAGAGGATTCTTTACTTGTATAACTTCATAGTTTCCTAAATAAACTAATGAACCTCTTAATTTGGAATACCTCATTATCAGCGATCTTATCGAATTATTTGTTTCCTTACTTATTAATAATCTTTTGTCAAGCTTTTTAATTAAGTCAATTTTATCCAATTCTAGTATAGTATAAGTTGATGATAAGTCAAATACTAAAGAGTTCCTTTTTTCAATTTCTTCTATATTTTCGTTAAGTTCTTTTATATCTATAACGCCTATTTCCGGTGAAACATTTTTCTTTAAAAAATACCATATAACTTCTTCAATACCCATACCACTTATTTCTATAGCTAATTGAAAACTTATCTTCCCTTCTTTATATGCTCTAAATGCTATTTCTTTCATATCAAAGCTATCTATAAATCTCCTAATAGCTTCTCTAACTGCTTCTGTTTTATTAGAATAGACGCCTGCCCTGACTAAGGCATCTAAAGCATTTTCGCTATATCCACTTATTTCAATATTTGTAACCATTAAAATTACCCGCAGTCCTCTATTTAATATTGATTATTTTCTCCTTATTAATTTTTATCTTAAATTAAAAATTATTCCAATGCCTTTGATATAATTTCTATTCCTTTTTCTATTCTTTCAGGTTTTTCAGCAACGAATGAGAGCCTTAATGATGATAAATATTTCTCGCTGAAATAGTTCCCAGGAACTGATGCAACTTGATACTTTTCTAATAGATTTGCAGAAAATTCTTCCCCATCGTTTATATATTCTTTTAAATCTACAAACACAAACATTGAACCTTTAGGTATTATATACTTTGCCTTTGGAATTCTTTTCTTAATAGCGTTTATCATCACATCCCTTCTTTTCCTATATTCATTAATTACATCTTTTATATATTTTAATCTTATATCTGATCTCAAATACCTTGTGACCATATGTTGTGCAAATGAAGGAGGACAATATACCATCTCTTCATTAACTAGTTTGATCTTATCTATTACATTTTTAGGCCCATAGACATAGCCAAGTCTCCATCCTGGTATTGATGGGTCTTTTGAAAATGTGTTTATTGATATAATATTGTCTGGAGCATATTTATATAAAAATTCATGTTCTCCTTCATATATTAATGTTTTATAGGCCTCATCATTAATTATCCAAATATCATTATCTATTGCTATCTCTGCTAATCCCTTAGCACTTTTATGATCTATAATTCTTCCTGTTGGGTTATCAGGACTAACTAAGATAATTGCCTTAGTTTTCTTTGAAATAATGTTTGCAATATCATCAATGTTAGGTTGAAAGTCTTTTTCCATTGTAACATAATGTCTAACAATTTTTGCTCCATTATAATCTAATAATGGCTTGTATCCAAAATAAGTTGGATCAAATAAAATTACCTCATCACCAGGTTCTAATAAGGTTGCAAGTGTTGAAAACATTGCTGCTTGTCCGCCAGCAGTTATAACAATATTTGAGGGATTGACATCTATTCCTCCTAGAAGTTTTAGATCATCAGATATTGCCTCTCTTAACTCTAAAATTCCTTGGCTTGGGGTATAACCGTAAAGGTTCATAGATTCTTCCTTTAATAACTTACCCATAAGTTCTCTAATCTCAATTGGAGGTGGAATACTTGGCTGTCCTGCAGAAAAAACAATGATATCCTTGTTTTCTCTCTTTAATTTTTCCCTTATAGCATCTATTTTTCTAGTTGGAGATTCTTTTAAAAGATCTATTTTGTTATTTATAGTACGCATATATACCGCCTCAAAACTAAAGATTATAAAACCTATATTTATTTTTTCATGCTTTTAATGAATAAAATTATGCGGGGGGTGGGGTTTGAACCCACGCAGGCCTACGCCAACGGGCCCTCAACCCGTCCCCTTTGGCCAGGCTCGGGCACCCCCGCGCATTTAATTTATTTGTTCATTTTGAATTTAAAAATGAATTTGCCAATAAAATTTTAACCTAGAAATGAAAAATAAAATGGGTGTAAAAAATGTCTAGAGAAGGAAAGATAAGTAAAGCAATGGCAAGATTAATTAAAAATGTAACGGTTCATACACTTTGGATTTATGTGTTAGCTATTTTAGCAAGAGGATCAACCTATCCTTATCAAGTTAAAAAGAAAATAAAAGATACATTTCATTTTAATCCTCCAACAGTTACTTTATACACCGTTATGTATCGTTTAGAAAAAGAAGGTTTGATAAGGAAAACAGAAAATGGATCATATGAAATAACTGAAGATGGAAAGATCGCTTTAAAGAATGCCTCTGATACTTTAAAACAATTAAGCGAAACATTAGATCATATATAATTAATAATAAAATTATTTTCATCTTTAATTAGTATAAATTAAAATGAATTTCATAAAAAAGTAAATATTTCAATTAGTATATAGAAACTGGTAGCTGAAAATGGAAAATAATCAACAAGATAATGAAAAAGATTTAGTTGAAATTTTGGTAAGCTACAAAGGCTCAAAGGTTTGGGCCTACAATATATCAGGTACGTCAATACTGGTTTGCCCAATATGCAAGTCTTCTTATTTTTTCAGCGAATCTGATTTAATGAATCATTTAATTTCTCATGCTAAGGGATACATTGAAAAAAGAAGAGGTACGCCAAGTAGGCAATTTATAAGAAGAGAAGAAGGATGACTTATTTATGTATAAATTTTTAGTCATCTAATTTTGATATACCCTTGTTTTTATATTAATTATAGAAAAATGGTATAATTATAAATTAATAGCCTCTTTATCATAGCCAAATTTAATTATAAATTTAATGCTAAAACGCATAGGATAACAAAGTCATTATTGATTTAGTTATTATGCTAAAAATATTAAGTCTTTCAATTATAAAAATATTTAATCTTTATATAAATAAATTATAAATGGCGAGTATCATGAATAAGGAATATATTGATAAAATTTTGGAATATACTAATTTACAAAATGTATGGAGAGTTAAAGAAACAATTAATTTGATAGCCAGCGAAAATGTTATGAGTCCTTTAGCCCTAACTGTTTATATGAGCGATTTTATGAATAGATATGCTGAAGGAAAACCATTTAAAAGATATTATCAAGGAACAAAATATTCAGATGAATTAGAAGTCATGTCTAATGAATTGATGGGAAAGCTTTTGCATACAGATATGGTTGATATAAGGCCAATTAGTGGAACTATAGCAAATGCCTCAGTTTTTAGAATTTTAGCAGAACCTGGAGAGCAAGCAGTTATTGCACCTGTTCAAGCAGGAGCTCATGTTAGTCACACTAAGTTTGGCACTCTAGGAGCATTGGGTATAAAACAAATAGAATTGCCATACGATGAAGAAAGAATGAATGTTGACATAGATAAAGCAATCAAAGTTATTGAACAAGTTAAACCTAAATTTGCCGTATTAGGAGGAAGTGTTTATTTATTCCCTCATCCAGTAAAGGAGATTTCAAATGCAATACATTCAGTTAATGGAAAGCTTGTCTACGATTCTGCACATGTTTTAGGTTTGATTGTTGGAAATGCATGGAGAAATCCGTTAGACCATGGGGCTGATGTTATGACCTCTTCTACACACAAGACATTTCCAGGGCCTCAAGGGGGGGTAATAGCTTTTAAGGATAAAGATTTATATAAAGAAGTGGGAAAAACTATATTCCCATGGTTTTTAAGCAATCATCATTTACATAGATTACCCGCAACGGCTATAACAGCTCTTGAAATGATTGAATTCGGAGAGGCATATGCAAAACAAATAACAAGAAATGCCAAAAAGCTAGCAGAGTCTTTGGCAGAAAGAGGGTTTAAAGTAATAGGAGAACATTTAGGTTATACAATGAGTCATCAAGTGCTTGTAGACGTTTCTCCTCAAGGCGGGGGAGCAAAAATTGCTAAAATGTTAGAAGATGGCAATATTATATTAAATAAGAACTTGTTACCTCATGATCCTCCAGAAGCAGTACAGAATCCAAGTGGATTAAGAATAGGAGTCCAAGAAATGACAAGATTTGGTATGAAGGAAGATGAAATGGATCAAATAGCAGAATTTATAGAAAAGATTGCTATCAAAAAAGAAGATATAAGCAAGGTAAGGGAGGAAGTAAAAGAGTTTAGGAAGAATTATCAAAAGGTACATTATGGGTACAGTTCTGATCTAATAAATGGGAAATATGTTAATTTGTTAAATCTTTTAATATAATTGATTCTATTTTTTATAAAACTGCATAAACTTTTATATATAAAGTAATTTAAAGTTTTAATGTTTACTTAACATTTTAAGTAATTCTATTTTTTATGTTGTATATCACTTCTTCATAAAATTATTGTTTAGATATGTTAGGTCTTACTATGCTATTCCATATATATTACTAAAAATACGTATTACATTCAGTGATAATGGGGTAGATTCGGGTCGGGGGGTTAATTTGAATACAATATTAGTTATCTCATCAAACATATTTGGCGATGGTAATTCGTTAAAAGCAGCATTTAAAGCTGCTGATATACTAAGGCATGAATATTCAACGACTGTATTTGTTGAGGTAGTAAATTCTCTTAATTCATTAGAAGTGTTTAATGAAATGCCAAAAATAAGAATTGGTAATAATGAATTGGTAATCGAAGATAATGAAGATATTGATCATATTGTTAATAAAATAGTAGATCTTGTTTTGGAAAATATAAGCGTTGGTTCATTAAATAATGTAAATGATAATATAGAAATATTTAGCAAGAATGAACCAGAATCTTATATGGGAGTTTTTATTGAATAATTAAATAAGATTTTATTATATTGAAATTATACTAAAAATATTTAAATTCTAAATGATACCATTTCCTTTTGGATAAAAGAAGTACAATAATAAATGAAATATTAACGGAGGAAATCAAATGTCAGATAGAAGGGCTAGGGACTTTTTATATAAGGTGATAGCAGAGCTGTATAATAGATCAAAGTACATAGAGGTACTTGACTATCCTAGAAGTATGAATAGAAGGAGCATTGACTTAGCAGTTCAGCTAAATAATGGTAAGTTTCTTTTAATTAAGGTTGCCCATGATTTAGAAGAAGTATCTAAAGGTGAAATTGAGGAGCTTTTAGGTTTATCTTTAAGGCTTAATATTCCATCTTTAATTATCTCAGAAAAAAATAAAGGAATTTTAATGATAGATGGTATTGTTTACGAAAAGAATGGAGCAAAGGCAGTAAAGCTTGAAACCTTAGTATCTGCATTAGAAAATAATGATGTATTTATATATCAAGATAAAGAGAGCTTTAAGGTAAAAATAAACCCAGAAAAATTAAAAGAAAAGAGAATGGAAAGAAATATGAGCCTAGGAGAAATCGCATCTTTACTTCATGTCTCCAGAAGATCAGTTTATGAATATGAAAGAGGTACCATAGAGCCCTCTATAGAGTTAGGAGAAAAGCTTGTCAATATTTTCGGAGATGATATATTAAAACCAATAGATATTTTTAGCGAAGAAAATTTAGAAAATGTTCAGATCGAAGAACAGCCGGTTGATGTGGTAGAAGAAAGAATTATATCAAATCAATTGAAAGAACTAGGTTTTATAACATATCATGCAAAAAGAACAGTTTTAGATATTGGAGCAAAGAATAATAAAGGAAATAGGCTATTAATTATAGTTAGGCATGGAAAAGAAGGTCCCTCTGCTCTATCAACAAAAGCCCAAAATCTAGAAAAGCTAAGCGATACAACCAATTCAGCATCTTATGTTGTAAGTAATGATAAGAATTTGATTAAGGAACTTGAGATTGAAAAGGCTAAAGCTTTAACTCTTGAGGAATTCATAGAATTTCTTAGGGATAGTTTTGGGAATAAATGAGAAATTAAACAAAAGCTCTATTTCAATTACTGGTAGACCTGGGGTTGGAAAAACAACTTATGCTTTATTATTGGTTGAGAAACTAAAATCTTTTCAATGCAAAGTTAAAGGTTTTATAACAAAAGAAATAAGGGAAGGAAATACAAGAATAGGTTTTACAGTAAAGGATTTATCAAATGATAAACAAGTTGTATTAGCATCTAAAAACATTAAAAGCACGATAAGGGTTGGAAGTTATTATTTAAACGAGGAATCTTTTAGCTTTATTATAGATATTTTAAAAAACTTAAATGATTCTGATGTTATTGTTATAGATGAAATTGGTCCAATGGAATTAAAGATCAATGGTTTTGATAATTTATTGAAAAATATAATTGGTAAAAAGCCATATATAATAACCTTTTATTATAAGCTTAAAGAAATAAGACCTGATATTTATAATTTGTTAAATAAAGGAGAAATTATAGAACTTAATTTTGAAAATAGGAATAAATATATGGAAAAGATAGATCAATATGCAAAGATGATAAAAGATGCGTCTCTCTGTCATTAAGGAAGGTAAAGCACTCATATATATTCCAGATACAAGAGATGCACAAATATCAAAAGGAATTATTGAGCCGTCCCATTTAGACGTATTCTATAATCCAGTTATGGAATTTAATAGGGATTTATCTGTTTTAGCTGTAAGTACGTTTATTGAATCTTATTGGCCTGGAAAAGAAGTAATAGGTATAGACCCTTTATCAGCAACTGGTATAAGAGGGATAAGATATTCTTTAGAAATTAACAGCATGTCTAAGGTAATAATTAATGATATAGATAAAGATGCATATGATATAATGGTTAAAAATGTTGAATTAAATGGGGTTAAAAATGTTGATGTTTATAATAAGGATGCAAATAGCTTGATGAGATCCATCAGATTTGAACAAAATCAAATTATTAATATAATAGATCTTGACCCTTTTGGAAGTATTTTGCCTTTTATTGATACTGCTATCTCTGTATCATCAAAAGGGACCTTACTTGCTTTAACTGCAACTGATTTGGCCGTATTAGGGGGTTCTAAATATATCGCCGCAAAAAGGAAATATAGAGTAAATCTAATTAGTATAAAACATTATAGAGAAATAGCCCTAAGGGTTTTGTTAGCATTTATTGCTTATGTTGCAGCATCTTATGATAAGGTTATAAAACCCCTTATCGCATATAGTGTTGACCATTATGCAAGAGTATACTTATTAATAGATAGGGGAACAAAAAAATCAGAAGAGATGCTAAATAAAAATATAGGATATTATAAATATGAAAATGGAATATTGATGAAATGCGATAATAATTGCTATGGACCTATTTGGAATGGAAATATTAGTGATATAGAATTTTTAAAAAGTATTAATGATAAATTAAAAGATTTTTCTTATGTAGAAACATATCAGAGGATGGATAAATTTGTTAAGATGTATTTAAATGAAATGGAGTTTTCAAATTATTATCACCAAAGGCTTGACACAATTTGCCAATCACAAAAAATTAACATGCCTTCTATAATTAAATTCATATCAGCATTGGAGAATAAAGGATACAAGGCTTTTAGATCAACTTTTTCAAATGTTGGATTTAGGAGTAATGCCCCATATGATGTTTTAATTGAGACATGTAGAGAATTTAAGAGCTCATGAATCTATAGGTGAAATTAGGTCAACCTCAACTTCATCATATTCATCATATCCTTCGACATTTTCAGGTATAATTAACAAACCATTTGCTTCAGTTAACGTCGATAAAACTCCAGAAGCTGTTATTGCTAGAGGGTCAACATATATTTCATTGCCTTCTTTCCTTACTTTAACTCTAAGATAAGTTTTAACACCAGCTATGTTTGCAATCCTCCTTGTTATTTTACCCTTAATTTTTGCTATTGGTTCTTCTTTTGTATTTCTGAGGAAATTTATTGTTGGGAGTATAAATGCATAAAAGGCTGCTATAGCAGCAACAGGAAAGCCAGAGACCATTATAATAGGCTTTCCATTAACAACAGCTCCACTTGTAGGCTTCCCAGGTCTCATCCTAACCCCATTAAATAAAATTTTAGATCCTTCTATTGATGATATCGCGTCAATTACTAAATCATAATTTCCTACACTTGTCCCACCAGTTGTTATTACCATATCTGCTATTTGCAAGCCTAGTCTTATTCTATCCTCTATAGATTTCACATTATCATTAACAGTTCCTAAATCTATTGGATTGCATTGGTTTGATTTGAGCATGGATTTAAGTAAAGGTTTTGTACTATTTATTATCTTTCCTTCAGTATTTTCATTAAGTTCTGCAATTTCATTTCCTGTTGACAATATTGCTATGTTTAGATATCTTTGTACCTTAATTTTTTTAATTCCAGCAGATGCTAGTGCACCAATATGCCATGGTTTTATAAAAGTGTTTTTAGGTATAATTATTTTACCTTCGTTAAAATCTTCTCCTTTTTTTGATATGTTTTGGTATGGAGCAACTGGTTTATTGATATCTACAATATCCCCTTTATAGGTCGCATCTTCTGCCATTACTACAGCATCGGAATTCTTTGGTATTGGTGCTCCAGTATATATTATCATAGCCTCCCCTTTATTTATTTCCTTAATAATTTTAGGATCATCACCTGCTTTTATTTCTCCAACAATTTTCAATGATATAGGATTTGTTATAGATGCTCCTACAGTATCAGATGAAATTACTGCATAACCATCAACAGCGCTTCTATCATATGGAGGTATATTTACGTTTGACCTTACATCTTCATAGGAAATTCTTCCATAGGCATCTTCTATGTTTATTTCTTCATAATCAAGATTTGGTTTAATTAAATTATTAAGTAAAAGGCTAAGAGCATCATCGACTTTTGTTAATTCTTTAAATCCCTTCATTTTAATTTTGAACACTAGTTACCACCAAAATTTTGTAATATCGTTATACTTATTTATTAATTATTGTTAATAAGTATAATTTTCCCATCGTAAAAATTTATATTATAATTAAGTTTTTTTGCAACCATTTTTATTATTTCTTTAGATATATTTAGTTTTTCTATTTTTTCTTCGAAACAATAATCTTTATGATAACATTTAACATTGTTAAAATCGAAACCGTAAACTTCTATTGTTTTTGCATTAAATAACATTGATAATGATATAGCCCTATCCCCATCAGTAAATACTCCAATTGGTAAAGCGCAATAAGGTGTGATTACTTGTGTTGTATAAATTATATTATAATTCATGTTATATACGTTTCTTATTCTTGTATAATTATCTCCATGTACATGAAGAAATACATATTCTGATAAAAATTCCATTTCCCCTAACAATTTCAATGATAAATCTAAGTCACCAGTTATATAGAGGAATTTTATATTATTTTTTAGTGCGTTTATTAAACCCCCTTCTGGACCTGCAAAGATTTTGCAATTGCTAATATTATTATTTATATCTCCAGGACCTACTATACATATATTTGAATTATTTATTTTTTCAAATATATTAATTATGTTTATATAGAAATTTTCATTACAAATTCTTGGTAAAATTTCCATTGATGACTCCAATTCTTTATGTCTTGGATATTTAAAAATTGGTTCTACGTAATCTGTATATACATTGATTATTTTATCAATTCTATTTAAAATGTCTTTCAATTCTTTTGAATATCTCATTAGATATTCTGACATATTTTTCATCCATTTTTGATGCTCTTTCTACACACCATTTTAGTCCTTTTGCGTAGTCTAAAAACCAATCTTCTATAACATTGGCCTCTATTTTTGTTAATAAAATAAGCATTTCCACTAGACATCCATATACTCTTGTGTAAGGTAAATTTTCACCTTTTATTTTTTCGAATTTTTCACACTCAAATTCTATACCATTTTCATCTTCTCTTAGAAAACGTGAATAGCATAGATATACACTTCCCATATTATCTAAATCGGGGCAACCGTTTACATATTTTATTTCGTTTTCTATTTCGTGATCTAAGCTTTTTAAATAAATTAAAGGATCATTAGGAGATAGCAAATAAATTAAGCTTTTATCATTTAAAATTTTTGAAAGGCGTGTTGTTTTATAAACATAAAACTTAGGTTTATCTTTAAATAAAATTCCTATTGGCATTGAGTATCTTGTATTGCATGTAAATGCAATGAATTCATAATAAATATTTTTAAGCATTTTTATATGCTATCCAAGTCTCCGTATAGTATTCTTAGCTCATCTAGTGTTAATGCTTCCCCTTTCTTTTGTTTTTCTTCTATCTCTTTTCTCTTTTGTTCTAATAGGTTAACCTCTATACCACGTTGTTTTGCAAGCTTCATTTCTTTTAATTTTACCATCGTATTTCTATAATCTTGATATAATGCATCTAGTTGCTTTGTTAGGTTTTCGATTTCTTGACTCTTTTGCTGTATTTCTGCACCCAAAGAATCTATATTTTTATTATATTCATCTATTTTAGGATTAATCGAAGAAATTTCTGCTTTTAATCTCCCCGCATTTTCTCTTAATTCTTTTATTTTATTTATAGCTTCTGATAGTTTAAGCTTTAGACCTTTTACATCAGCCTCAAGTTCTAATATTGAAACTTCTTCTTCTCTTGCTCTTCTGACTCTTTCAGCCAATTCTTCTAATTTATCTATTTCTTCAACTAGTCTTTTTTCTTCTTCTGGTGTTAATACGCTAGTTTGTTGTCTCCACTCTAGTTCTTCCATTCTCTTTTGTATTTTTCTTAAGCTTAATTTAGCAACATCACCTTCTTTTTGAGTTATATTATGAGCTTCTTTTAGCTGATCTAATTTGCTCTTAAATTCCTTACTTAATGTTTCCCTTTCTTGTTTCAATTTTGCAAGTTCATCTAAAATCTTCTTTCTTTGATCTCTTAGCACTTTAAATCTTTCAATAAGTTGTTTTTTGTCTTCAATTAACTGTCTTCTCTTATCTCTAAGAGATTTTATTTCTTCAATTAACTGTCTTCTCTGATTTTTTACCTCTAAAATTTTGTCCCTCAATTCATCAATATGTTTTAAAAGATTTTGTTCATTAGATTCTGAATTGCTTTGTTGCTGGGAATTCTGTTGAACTTGACCTGAATCCACCAAACATATCACCTCTTCAATATTACCCTTGCATCTACCGCTTTCACGCCGAGGCTAGAGGCTATTAGGGGGTTAATATCCATCTCAGATATTTCCGGTATTGCGAGCATTAACTCACCAACCCTCATTATAGCCTCAGCCACCGCATTCTTGTCAACAGGTTCTAGGCCCCTGTAACCTTCTAAAATTTTTACGCTTTTAATTTCATCTATCATTTCTCTTGCATCGCAATCAGTTATTGGAGACATTCTCATAGAGACATCACCTATAACTTCAGTATATATACCCCCAAGGCCAAACAAGACTATTGGCCCGAAATTCTCATCAAATTTACTACCAACTATGATTTCATTACCCTGTTTTGCCATTTCCTGAATCATTACTCCACTTATCTTAGCTTGGGGTAGCCTATATTTTACGTTTTTTATAATGTTTTTATAGCTTTCTGCTAGTTCCTCTTCATTATTTATATTTAATATAACTCCTCCAACATCAGATTTATGAATTATACCTTCGCTAATTATTTTCATAGCTACTGGAAAATTAATTTCCTTAATGCATGATTTAATCATATCATAATTTTCTACGATGCAATATTTTACTGTATTTACACCAATTACATTTAATAAATCTAGTGCCTCATTTTCTAAAAGTTTGTTCCTGTTTTGATATAAAGCGTTTTTAATAATTTCTCTTGCCCTATTTATGGATTCTTGGCTTATAGAAATTCTACGACAATTTTCAAATCTTTTTGTTGAACATTTTCTACAATCATATAACTTTGCTAGTGCCTTAGAAGCCCTATCAGGAAACTCAAAAACTGGAACCCCCTTTTCTTCTAGCATTAATTTTAGTTTCTCTCCCATTTCTGCGCCTATTGTTACAACAGCAATAGGTTTATCAAAGTGTTTTTGAGAGAAATCAAAAATAACATTTGAAATCGATAAATCCATAGTTTGAGGTTGAATCAATGCTATGATTAAAAACATATCTACTTCATCATTTTCTGATAAGAGATCTAATACATATTTATAATAATCTGATTTTGCATCTCCAGTAAAATCTATGGGATTATGCAATGAAACCCTTGGAGGAAATACTTCTTTAAGCTTTTCTTTTATCTTTTCAGATATTTCTGGAACAGATAATCCATTTTCAATCAATGTATCAGCTGCTATTACTCCATGACCTCCAGAATTTGTTATTATACCAACCCTATTTCCTTTTGGAATTAAATTAAATGACATAACCTTTGCAATATCAAATAATTCCTCTAAATCATTTGCTATAATTATGTTTGCCTGCTTAGATATTGCCTTGAATATTTCATAAGAACCTGCTAGAGAAGCCGTATGGCTTTTTGCGGCACTAGCCCCTCTCGAAGTTTTACCTCCTTTAATTAAAATAATTGGTTTTCTATAAACAGAGGTAACCTTTCTTGCAGTTTCAACGAATTGATATCCCTTGCCAGGAGTAATACCTTCAATATACATTAATATTACTCTCGTTTCTTCATCTTTACCTAGATATTCTAACGAATCAATTTCATCTATATCAGCCTTATTACCAAAATTTATTGCCTTACCTATCCCTATGTTTTTCGATGCAGCCCAATCCATTAATGTAGCTAATAACGCACCACTTTGGCTTATAATTGATATAGCACCACTTTTGGGCCTTCTCATCCTTTCATAAGGTAGGAAAAATGTGTCTACGCCTTTAAATGAATTATAAATACCAATACAATTTGGTCCCAATATTCTCATGTTGAATTTGTTTGCTATTTCTATAATTTCTTCTTGAAGTTTGTATCCCAATTCTGAATCAATTTCTGCAAAACCTCCACTTACTATTACAACACCTTTTACTCCTTTCTTCCCTGCATCTAACATTAAATCTGGTACTTTTTTTGCATCAACAGCTATTACAGCAATATCGATTTCATCATCTATATCTAATATGGATTTATATGATTTTACACCTTGGACTTCATCATAATTTGGATTTATAACATAAAGTCTTCCTTTATAGTTTTTCTGCATGCTATCAAGTATTATCCTGCCAAGGTTTTCCTTTTTTGGTGATGCTCCTATTATTGCTACGCTATTGGGTTCGAAGAAGACTTTTATTGAATTCTTTTCCATTTATTATCACTTCCAATAAATTATTAGCCATATTGATTTATATGAATTTTGTTTTAATTAATAGATATTTTTATGTTTAAAATTTCTCTCAATTTCCCACAATTTCATATAATAAAATTTAGAAATAATTCAGTTTTATATTTATTGTGTTAAAAACATTTAATGCCTATAAGGACATCCATATTTATGTGCAACTTCATTTACTTCACTACATATACTACACATAGCTATTTGATATTTTTTCATAAATTCATCCATTGATTCTTCCGTTCTTCCCTGATAAGCTAATATTAACCTTGCAGCTTCTCTTACTTTCTCTAGATATTTTTCATCCTCGGTAAGTATTTTCATATATCTATCTCCTCTCTTCCCGCTGATGTAGTTGTTTATTGCTGCAGGGGTTAGTCCAAGCAATCTTGCAGCTGTATATTTTGATAGCTTAAATTCATTTACCAAAATATATGCTACAGAAGCTCTTATTGATGGAATTACTATCCTAGCTGCTACCTCGCATGGCATTTCTATTGTTGTTTGCTCTTCAATGCTTTTTTCTTTTGACAAATTTTAGCACCTTTTTAGATTACATAGTTTCCAATTATGTAAAGCATTTTTAAGGGCTATAAATATGAATAAATATTTCATTGATATTTTCATATAAATGTTTGATAAATATTATCTACCTAAGAGTAATATCTCAATTTCTCTATGATTCCTACTTCTTAGATCAATCAAGATTTTCCTCCTCACAAGAGACCCCCCTTTACAAGCGGGGTAGTTTACATATACTTGGCTGTTGCATACAAACGCTTGGATATTGTAACAAATGAAAACCTCTCTTTAAGGAAGTAAGTAGTCAGATAGAACTGTTTAATAAGAATTTTTTATATTATATTTGTGTTATTATAAATGGGGCCCGTAGTCTAGGTGGTTAGGACGCCGCCCTCACACGGCGGAGGTCGCCGGTTCGAGTCCGGCCGGGCCCACTATGCTATAGGTCTGTTTTTATGAGCTCAAAGTACATAGTCATTATATTCAATTTGTAAGCTTGCCTCGCTAATTTATTTCAATAAATTTTATAAGAAATGTTTAAATTTAATTGTTATAGATATGTTAGTTTAATAAAAGAAAAAATTGATATTGCATAAAACTTTTCGGGCGATGGAGATCTATAATATATAAGGGAGTAATTCATATATAAAGCGTGCTGTAAAAAGATATAGGGGTAGAAAAAATGGTTTCAGCTAAAGAAGTTCCAGCAGATAAGCTCATAGCCAAATTGGCTGAACGCTTAAAGAAAAGCCAGAAAATAGAGCCACCTTCATGGGCTATGTATGCAAAAACTGGTGTATTTAAAGAAAAGCCCCCCGTTGAACAGGATTGGTGGTACATAAGGGCTGCATCCTTGCTAAGAAAAATAAGTCTTGCTGATGAGCCTTTAGGTGTTGGTACATTAAGAACAATGTATGGGGGTAAAAAAAGAAATGGAAATAGACCACCTCACTTCAGAAAAGGTTCTGGAAGCATAATTAGGACAATATTACAGCAATTAGAACAAGCAGGTTTTATTGTTACAATATCTGGTAAGGGTAGAAAACTATCTCCATCAGGTCAAAGCTTAGTAGATAATGTAGCAAAAGAAATACTAAAAGAAATAAGTCAATAATTATATTCAAATTTCATATAATTTATAGCTTTATTTGTTCATGATTTAAATATAATTCCTTATTGTATATTTGCACACATTTATAACCTTAGAAGTTAATAGAAAAATGGTGACAAACATTGTCGGGAACTATGTCATTGATGGTATCTGAAGCATATAGAACTGATACACCTGGAAGAAAAATAGTAAGGATCGATCAGTCTACTATGAAAAAGTTAAACATTGAAACAGGAGATTTTGTTAAAGTAAAGAGTCAAAAAAGTCAAGTAATAGCAGTTGTATGGCCTTTACATTCTGAAGATGAAGATACAGGTATAATTAGAATGGATGGTTATTTAAGATGGTCATTAGGCGTCAGTGTTGGAGATTATGTAGAAGTTGAAAAAGCAGAAAATGTAAAACCTGCTGAAAAAATTGTTTTTGCTCCATTAGAAAAGACTGAGCCGTTTACAATTGATTTTTATTTATCACCATCAGATATAAAAGAAGAATTTATTAGAAAGCCATTAACTCAAGGAGAACTCGTTTTAGTTCAAGGTGAAATACCATTAGTTGTTGTCCAAACAAAACCTGTGGATAACGTTTATGTAACAGATAGGACAATTGTTGAACTAAGAAAAGAGCCTGTTAAAGAAAACGAATTTCCAATTCATAGAACAACTAGAGTAACATGGGAAGATATTGGTGATTTGGAAGAAGCCAAAGAAAGGATAAGAGAAATTGCAGAGCTTCCTATGAGACATCCTGAAGTATTTAAGAGGCTTGGTATTGAACCTCCAAAGGGAATCCTATTATATGGTCCTCCAGGAACAGGTAAGACATTATTAGCAAAAGCCTTAGCAAATGAGATAGGAGCTTACTTCACAACAATTAATGGACCAGAAATCATGAGTAAGTTCTATGGAGAAAGCGAGGAAAGATTAAGAGAGGTGTTTAAAGAAGCACAAGAAAATGCTCCATCCATAATATTTATAGATGAAATAGATGCAATAGCTCCAAAAAGAGAGGAAGTAACTGGAGAAGTTGAAAAAAGAGTTGTTGCCCAACTTTTAACGCTAATGGACGGAATGCAGGAAAGGGGTAGAGTTATAGTTATTGGAGCAACAAATAGACCAGATGATTTAGATCCTGCATTAAGAAGACCTGGAAGATTTGATAGAGAAATTGAAATAAGGCCTCCTGATAAAAAGGCTAGAATAGAAATACTTAAAGTACATACAAGGAATGTTCCTCTATCTAAAGATGTACAATTAGAGAAAATAGCAGAATTAACAAATGGATATACTGGGGCAGATTTGGCTGCATTAGTTAAAGAAGCAGCTATGGCTTCATTAAGAGAATTTATGGCAAGTGGAAAGGTTGATTTGTCAAAAAATGAAGCAATTAAACCTGATATATTAAAGAACCTTGAGGTTTCTATGAAACATTTTACTGAGGCTATGAAATCTATTAGGCCTTCATTAATAAGGGAAATATTTGTAGAGGTTCCAGAAGTACATTGGGAAGATATTGGTGGTTTAGAAAATGTAAAACAAGAATTAAGAGAATCAGTAGAATGGCCTATGAAATATCCTAAGGTATTTAGCGATATGGGTATTGAACCTCCAAAGGGAATCCTATTATTTGGTCCTCCAGGAACAGGTAAGACATTATTAGCAAAAGCAGTTGCAACGGAAAGTGGGGCTAATTTTATAACAATTAGAGGTCCAGAAGTTTTGAGCAAATGGGTTGGAGAAAGCGAAAAAGCTGTAAGAAAAATATTTGAAAGAGCTAGAGAAGTAGCTCCAACAGTTGTTTTCTTCGATGAAATCGATTCAATAGCTCCGGCAAGAGGATTTAAGAGTGATACATCCGGCGTTACTGATAGAATAGTTAATCAATTGCTTACAGAAATGGATGGTATGATACCATTATCTAATGTTGTTGTTATCGCTGCTACAAACAGGCCAGATATAATAGATCCAGCTTTGCTAAGACCTGGAAGATTTGATAGACTTATATATGTGCCACCTCCCGATATTGAATCAAGAAAGCAAATATTCAAAATACATTTAAGGAGAGTTCCATTGGCAAACGATGTCTCTATAGATAAATTGGCATCAATAACAGATGGCTATACAGGAGCTGATATAGCAGCAGTTGTAAGAGAAGCGGTTATGCTAAAATTAAGAGAAAAACTGGAGGTTTCACCTGTGGAATTTAGACATTTTGAGATGGCTTTAAAGAAGGTGCCTCCCAGCTTGTCTAAAGATGTAATAATGATGTATGAAAGAATTTCAAACCAGCTCAAGAAAATAGCCCTTCAGTAATCTTTTTTATTAAGAATTGATAAACAACAGTTTTAATCTTTCTCATTTTTATATTTAATGGCGTTTAATTTGGGTAGCAAAAACCTAGAAATTGAAATAAAAATAAAAATTGATTGTAATAAAATTGAAACTATTGAAAATAATTTAAAAAAATTTAATGCTAAGTTTTCTGGGGAAAGAGAAGAACTTGATCTTTATTTAAATCATCCATGTAAAGATATGAAAGAAAATGATGAGGCCATAAGGATAAGATATGTTAACGGCAAGCCGGAAACAATAACTTATAAGAGTAAGAGAGGAGATAAAAATAATCCAATAAAATCAAGAGAAGAAATAATAGTTGAAACCAAAGAAGATCCTATGCCATTATTTAGCAAATTAGGATTTTCTGTTGGAGTTAAGGTAAAGAAGAAAAGAAGATATTATGATTTAGATAACTTGGAATTCTCTCTTGATTTTGTAGATAATTTAGGATGTTTTATAGAAATAGAGTCTAAAAATGCAAAAGAAGAAGATATTATAGAGGCATTGAATAAGTTTAATATAAAAGGAGAGATTATTACAAAGACATATGCAGATATGGTAAGTGAAATTGAAAGCTTTCATAATAAATCTTAAAAATTTTAAATAGAATTAGATTTTGGTTAAAAATTAAGAGTTGTAGAAACAGTTTAAAACGGCAAAAATATAATAAGCAAAGGGTGATAAACATGGGAAGTAAGAATACAAAATTCGCTTACATTTATATGGGTAGAAAGAAGGGATATTATAAAGTAAGGTTATTTAATTCAAAGCCAGAAGAAGATCCAGATAGGATAATTGTTATAGGGAAATTTAAAAAACCAGAATTAGGATATAGGATCATCAAAAAAGAAGAATTGTTGGAGGTAGTTAGAGAGAAGGTTGAAAAAGCTTAAAATCTTTATATACGCGTTTGTTCTCTGATTGAAGTGCAGGAAAGCAGGTGCTAACTTTGGCAAAAGAAGTTCATGCAATAAGGGAACTAGAAATCCCAGATGGCATAGATATTAAAATAGATGGAAAAAAGATAAAGGTAAAAGGACCTAAAGGAGAGCTTGAAAGGGATTTCTCCCATATCAAAGATTTATCTTTGAGATTAGAAGATAAAAAACTAATTGCTGAGGTATACTTTGCAGATGCTAAGAAAAAAGCTGTTGTAGGAACTGTTATAGCACATGTTAAAAATATGATAACAGGAGTAACGAAAGGATATAGATATAAGTTAAAAATAATATATAGCCATTATCCAATAAGCGTTAAAAAGGATGGAAACAAAATCATTATAAGCAATTTCATTGGAGAAAAATCTCCAAGAATAGCGAAGGTATTTCCTGGAGTTAATGTGAAGGTTCAAGGAACAGATATAATATTAGAAGGAATTGATATAGAAAAGGTTTCGCAAAGTGCAGCCAATATAGAGCTTGCAACAAAGATATCTGATTTTGATAGAAGGAAGTTTATGGATGGAATTTATATATATTCAAGAGAGGTGATTGAATAATGAGCTCAGAACAAATAGTAAAGGATATATTAAAGCAAAAGAGGAAAATAAGGGAATCTGTATCAGAAAAGAGAAGAGTTCATTTTATGAGATATTTGTCATGGAGGTTCAAAAGACTAGGAGATAGCTGGAGAAAGCCCAAAGGAATAGACGCAAAAATGAGGTTGCAAAGAAAAGGATATCCTCCAATTGTTAAAGTTGGTTATAAGAATAAGAATTCAATTAGAGGATTGCATCCCTCCGGATTGATACCAGTAGTTATATCTAATAAAAAAGAACTTGAATTGTTAAGTCCAAGGGCTCATATAATTTATATAGACTCATCTGTAGGTCTTAAGAAGAGGGTAGAGCTACTTAAGGTAGCTAAGGAGAAAGGATTTAAGGTAGCTAATGGTGGTATATATGGATTATAGACTCCAAAAAAGGCTTGCAGCAGAAATACTTGGTGTTGGAGAGAGCAGGATTTGGATAAGTCCTGATCCAGATAATGAGGAAGAAATAAGTCAAGCAATAACAAAAGATGACATAAGAGGTTTAATAGAAAGAGGTTTAATAAAGAAAATACCAAAGAAGGGTAATTCGCATAGATGGTTAATAAGGCATATAAAAAGAGTTAAAGGTCATCGTAGAGGATATGGAAAAAGAGAAGGCACAAAGAAGACTAGGGTTGATGAAGAAGAAGTATGGGTTAATAAAATAAGAAAAATGAGAACCTATCTCAAATATTTAAGAGATAAAGATATGATTGATTCCCAAACTTATAGGAGACTTTATAGATTATCTAAGGGTAATGCTTTCAAAAGCTTATCTGATTTGAAAAGGTATATTGATGAAAATAAGCTAATGAAAGGTGTTAAATCATGAAAGGTGGACCTAGATATAAATTAGCATTAAAGAGGAGAAGACAGGGTAAAACTGACTATCGTCTTAGATATAGATTAGTTATATCTCAAAAACCAAGAGCAGTTGTTAGAAAAACCAATAAATACATATTGGTTCAAATTGTAGAATTTGATGCAAAAGGAGATAAAACAATAGTAGCAGCTCATAGTAAAGAGCTTTCAAAATTATATAATTGGAAAGGTTATGGTAAAAATACATGTGCTGCATATTTAACAGGTTACTTAGCTGGTTTAAGAGCTAAACAAAAGGGAATTAATGAAGCAATATTAGATATAGGGTTACAAACGCCTTCTAAAGGAAACAGAATTTTTGCTGCCCTTAAGGGTTTAGTTGATGCAGGAATTCAGATACCTCATTCAGAAGAAATCTTGCCAGATGAAGAGAGAGTTAAATGTGAGCATATATCAAAGTGGGCTGAAGATTTGAAGAAAAATAACGAAGATGCTTATAAAAGGCAGTTCTCTAAACAATTAGGGAGGCTACCTCCAGAAGAGCTTTCAAGACATTTCGAGGAGGTATTAAATGCAATTAAAAGCAAAGAGGGTGGAAGTAAATGAGCAGCACTCAAGTATTAGAATCATGGGAACCTAAAACACAAGTAGGTAAGTTAGTAAAAGAAGGGAAAATAACTAGCATAGATGAGATATTTAAAAGGAATATGCCAATATTAGAGCCAGAAATAATAGATGCACTTTTGCCTGATTTACAAGTAGAAATAATAGATGTAACATTAGTGCAAAAAATGACAGACGCTGGAAGGGTTTCAAGATATAGAGCAACAGTTGCGGTAGGTAATAAAAATGGTTACGTTGGTGTAGGAAAAAGTAAAGCAAAACAATTCAGGGATTCTATAGATAAAGCAATTAGAAATGCCAAATTAAATATAACCCCTATAAGAAGAGGATGTGGTAGCTGGGAATGTACTTGCGGAGAACCTCATAGTGTGCCATATTCAGTGGTGGGCAAAAGTGGCAGTGTTGTTATATTATTAAAGCCTGCACCAAAAGGTACAGGACTTGTTGCAGGAGATGTTGCAAAGAAAGTTTTAACATTAGCTGGTATAAGAGATGTATGGACAAAAACTTTTGGTGAAACAAGAACTTCGTATAACTTTGCTAGGGCAACATATATGGCTTTAAGAAATACATTCAAAGCTGTTACTCCAATGGACTGGATAAGGTGATAATTTTGGTATATGCTATTATAAGGATCAGGGGTTCTAGTGGATTAGATCCTAAAGTAGAGAAGGTTCTAGATTTATTAAGGTTAAGAAGGAATTTTG
Source organism: Caldisphaera lagunensis DSM 15908 (assembly GCF_000317795.1). Classification (NCBI taxonomy): domain Archaea; kingdom Thermoproteati; phylum Thermoproteota; class Thermoprotei; order Acidilobales; family Acidilobaceae; genus Caldisphaera; species Caldisphaera lagunensis. Next base: position 1,173,857 of record NC_019791.1, on the reverse strand, counting down.
TAGCAGTTTTATATGCAGAGAATCTTAATGGATTAAAGAATATGTTAATTGAAGGACAATCAGCAATAACATGGGGAGAAGTAAATAAGGAAACATTAGCAGAATTAATAAAGCGTAGAGGAAGAATTGTTGGGGATAAACCAATTACAGATCAAGTAGTAAAAGAAAAGCTAGGGCTTAACGGAATAGAGGAGTTAGCTGATAAAATAATAAAAGAAGAAATACATTATAACAAACTAGAAGAAAAGGGAATAAAGCCTTTCTTTAGATTACATCCTCCAAGTGGGGGATTTGACTTATCAATTAAAAGATTATATCCAAAAGGAGAATTAGGATATAGAGGAAAAGCAATTAACGATCTTATATTAAAAATGGCCTAAGGAACAAATTTATTTTTAAATCTTTTCTCATAGCTATATGATGGAAGAAGGTGTAAAAAATGGCTTTGACATCAAGAAGCAGGAAAAAATCAAGGAAGCTAAGAGGAAGAACAAGATCTATGGGATGGGGAAGAGTTGGACAGCATAGAAAATCAGGAAGCAAGGGAGGAACTGGAGGCTCTGGAATGAATAAACATAGGAAGACATGGATGCTAAAATATTACCCCAATTGGTTTGGAGCAAAGGGATTTGTTCCAATAAGAAATAGATTATTGCATAAGAAAAATACAATAACATTAAGAGAACTAGATCAAATAGCTTTCAAGTTAAGAAATACAAATGTTGAAGGAGATAAAGTTGTTCTAAATCTAAATGAAATGGGTTATGATAAATTGGTAGCAAATGGAAAAATATATGAAAAAGTCAAAGTTATTGTTAAAGAGGCAACAAAGAAAGCAATAGAGAGAGTAAAAGAAGCAGGTGGAGAAGTTATAGTTGAAAAAATTGAAGAAGAGGAACAATCTTGATTTTTAGAAAAGGAGGATTACACCCCTTTATCTCTAATTTTATTGATAACAACTTGTTTTTGCTTGTTTATGGCCCTTCAGCAACTGGTAAAACTCACCTTGCATTTGAAATTGCCAAATATTTAATAGATAAGAAAAGAGATTTTTCATTTATTGCAACGGAAGCCCAAACATTTACTTATTCTAAATACTTTAAATACGAAATTCCTATAAAATTAGTAATTACAAGAGAACAGTTGATAAAAGAGGTTATTGATGATATTAAACAAAATAAATTTATTATAATTGATTCTATAAATAATTTATTTAGACCTTTTAATGATGATGTTTCACAAAAAGAATTATCATTAATATCTTCAATGATGAGCTTATATGGAGGTTTTTCAACTGGTCAAATAAGTCAAGAAGATTTCGAAACGAATAAAATGTCAATGGATTTATGGGTAATACCTTGGGCAAAAGGAATAGGTATAACAAGAAAATTAAAGGAGAACACAATTGAATTAAAATTGGTGAGGCCTAAAGAAATTATATTGGGGTTTAAAATAATAAGGGATGGTATAGAATGGATCTAATACATTTTGGTTACGACTTGCTTAAGTTATTCATATTTATATTGCCTGCTATGGTAGCTAATGGAACCCCTGTTATTGTTCATGGATTACCTCCAATAGATATGGGTAAGAAATGGAGAGATGGAAGAAGAATTTTTGGCGATGGAAAGACATGGGGAGGTATTTTATCTGGGATAATTGCTGGGCTTATAATAGGTTCAATAGAAAGTGTAATAATTTGGCATAATATGCTATACGATGCCTTTATTGCTTCTTTTGGAGCGTTAATTGGGGATTTAATTGCATCGTTTATAAAAAGAAGGATTGGACTAGAAAGAGGAGCGCCTGCTCCATTATTGGATCAGCTTGATTTTTATGTAGGGGCTCTTGTATTTCTTTATTTATTTGATGGCAAGATATTTAATATATATGCTGAATTACTTTTTGCAGTTTTAATATATGCTTTGCATAGAACAACCAATTATATGGCTTATAAATTAAAATTGAAAAATGTACCTTGGTAATCTCAAATATTTTTATATTGTTTCAATTTAAAAACATCTTTTTCAAATTTCACAAAGTGAAAGGTTTTTAAGGACAAGTTATCTTTAAATATGTGGTGATTTTAGTGTCTCATGAAAGGGGAGAAAAAATAACATTAAGTGTTATAAAGGCTGATATAGGAAGTTTAGCAGGTCACCATAAAGTTCACCCAGATACAATGCTAGCATCAACAAGGGTTCTCGCCGAAGCTAAGAAGAATGGCTTATTAATAGATTATTATGTAACTGCTGTTGGAGATGATCTTCAATTAATAATGACGCATAAAAAAGGTGTAAACAATAAAGAAGTTCATGAAACAGCATGGAATGCATTTGAAGAGGCTGCAAAGGTTGCCAAAGAATTAGGTCTTTATGCAGCTGGTCAGGATTTACTGAGCAACTCATTTAGCGGTAATATAAGAGGCATGGGTCCAGGAGTTGCAGAAATGGAATTTAATGAAAGGCCTGCAGAGCCTGTTGTTGTGTTTATGGCTGATAAAACTGAACCGGGAGCATTTAATTTACCCTTATATAAAATATTTGCAGACCCATTTAATACTGCGGGATTAGTTATTGATCCAAGGATGCATAATGGTTTCATATTTACTGTTTTAGATGTATATGAAGGTAAGGCATTAGATTTGAGCACACCAAATGATCTATATGATTTACTTGCATTAATAGGAACACCATCTAGATATGTTATTAAATATGTTCATAGAAAGGATGGAGAAATAGCATCGACAATAAGTTCTGAAAGGCTTAGTTTAATAGCGGGAAAATACATTGGAAAAGATGATCCAGTTATGATAGTTAGGGCTCAAAGTGGTTTTCCAGCATTAGGAGAAATACTTGAACCATTTTCTTTCCCTCATTTAGTAGAAGGATGGATGAGAGGTAGTCATGCAGGTCCATTAATGCCTGTTGGAATAAAAGATGCCAAAATGACAAGATTTGACGGTCCTCCTAGAGTAGCAGCTTTAGGCTTTAATATAAAGAATGGAAATCTTGTTGGGCCTAGTGATTTGTTTGATGATGTTGCATTCGATGAAACTAGAAGACAAGCTCAAATAATTGCAGAATACATGAGAAGACATGGTCCATTTATGCCTCATAGACTTGGACCAGAAGATATGGAATATACGACTTTACCAGATGTGCTCAAGAAATTAGAAAACAAATTTAGACCCTTCGAATTAGGGTATAAACCAATAATAAAACATGAATTGGAAGAGATTAAATAATTTTTTATAGACTTTAATTTGAACCCAATTTAATAATTTTTGATTAATGAAAAATTATATAGCTAAGATATACCTTAATAAATGGCGATAGAAATGAAATACGTATTTGCTATTAATTTTAAATCATATGAAACAGCTTATAACAATGTTGCATTAGAAATAGCGAAAACTGCAAACCAATTATCATCTAAATATAGCAATGTAAGAATAATATTATCAGTTCCATCAGTTATGATAAGTAAAATAATTAATATATATGACGATATATATCTTCAACATATAGATCCTCTCGATTATGGGGCATATACAGGCTTTTTATCTGTAGACTCTTTAAAATATTTGGAAGTTAAAGGATCTTTGATAAATCATAGTGAGCATAAAATTATTTATAGAGATATAGAAAAAATTGTTAAGAAAATGAAGGAATTGAATAAAGAATCATTAGTATGTGCAGATACACCAGGAGAGGCTGCTGGAATTGCTTATTTAAATCCATCAATGATAGCTGTTGAGCCGCCTGAATTAATAGGTTCTGGAATTCCTGTATCTAAGGCAAAGCCTGAAGTAATAACTGAATCTCTTAAAGCAGTAAAAAGCGTTTCTAATATACCAGTTCTAGCTGGAGCAGGTATAACAATACCAGATGATGCGATAAAAGCCATAGAATTAGGATCTTCTGGGGTTTTAATTGCAAGCGCAGTGATGAAGTCAAAGAATCCAAATAAAGTTATTATAGATTTCGTTGAAAAAATGAATAGTGTTTAGATTCTTGGCTTTTGCTTTAATACCTTTTCAGCCTCATCTAGGTTTTTCCTGCATCCGTCAAGCATTTCAAGTAATTTTGCAACATTTATTTTAACAAGCTTTCTTGGCCTCCCTCTTCCTTCTACCTTTAATTTGCTTGTCTCGACAATACCTAAACCAGCTAAATCATTTACTACTCTTAAAACTAATGGATAGCTAACGCTTAATACTTTAGTTAAATCCCTAACGCTTAGCTCTTTTTTATCAAGAAGATAATCTAAAATTTGTGCTGCTAGGTCATAATCTGGTACAGATACGCATTGTATTAACGCTTTTATGGGTTTAACTTCATTATTTTCCACATTTTTCACCTAGTTATATTACTTATTTCTAATATTTAAAAATTTTTCCTTTTTAAAACAAAAAGAAAGTTAAAGAATTTAACATATAGTTTAAAAAAGGATATTAAACTATTATTATAAAAGATAAATTTAAATTAAAGCTTGTTTATATTGTTTAATTGCTTGATCTCCAATAAAGTCTAATAAAACCTCCCTTGCACCCTCTCCAATATCTAATACTCTTGCATCCCTATTCAACCTTTCTAATAATGTTCCTGCAGTAAACCCTCTACCTCCTAGCAATTGTATTCCAATCCATGTAGCTCTTTGAGCAAGTTCTCCTGAAGAAACTTTCGATATAGCAGCATCTAAAGGATCTAATAAATTGTTTTTTTCATACTTTTTAACGGCATTATCAATTAGAGATTCCAGAAGTTTTATTTTGATTTCTATTTCCGCATACATCCACTTTATTGATTGATATTCAGACAATTCCTTGTTGAATATTTTTTTACTTAAAGCGTTTTTACCAGCTTCTTCTAAAGCCCCCTCCGCAATACCTAAGGCTATCGAACCATAACCTAATCTGCCATAGTTTATTAATTCTAAAGCCTCTCTAAGGCCTTTACCAGGTTGAGATATTCTTTTTGCCTTAGTGTTTTCATATATTACATTAGAAATGCCAGCCCCTCTAAAGCTTATTAGATCCATGGGTTTAATTTTTATGTTATCTTGTCTTTCTGCTAAATAAAGAGTTGGTCCTTGAGGTCCTTGAGCCAAAATTATAAAATAATCTGCATAAAGAGCATTGCTTCCAAATACTTTTTCTCCATTTATTATTGCATTTCCTTCTGAATCTTCTTCTGCAACAGTTTTTAGATTACCCTTTATATCAGTACCTCCGCCAGGCTCTGTTATAGTAACAGAAAATATTGAATTATCAATGCCTGATTTAAGTGATCCAGAACCACTTATCATAATAACATGTGCAATTGCTGGGCTAGATCTAGAGGCAAGTCTTACAGCTTTGTAAATACCTCCTAAACCATTTTTTCTTAAGTTAAAAAGTCCAACACCTTTCATTTTTTCTAAGAATTCTTTTGGAACTTCATTTTTTTCATCAACTTGTTTTGCTATTTTTGGAACTTCATTTAAAAGAAAGTTTTCTATGTCCTTGGGTAATTCTGACATTCAATCACCAATGTTATTAATGCAATGCTCTCTATATAAATATAATTTATCAATTAAATATAAAATATTAATATATTATTTTATCATAAATAAAATTTAGAAAATCATAAAAGCAAACTTTTATAGGGGTTAAACACGGAATAAAGAGAGGTGATAAAAAATGCCAATGAGACCCGGAAGATGTTATTCGCACATAACAAGCCAGCCATATACAAGGAAAGAGTATATACATGGAGCCCCTCCGCCAAAAATAACTAAATTTGAAGTTGGAAATAAGGACATGCTTAAAAACTATGAGATAAAGGTTGATTTGATATCGTTAGAATTAGGTCAAATAAGGTCAAATGCTTTAGAAGCAGCAAGAGTTATGACAAGCAAATATTTATCAACAGAAGTTGGTGATGCTAATTATTATATGAGAATACCCAAATATCCTCACCAAGTTATAAGAGAAAACAAAATGATGGCGTTTGCTGGAGCAGATAGATTGCAAGATGGCATGAGACTATCATTTGGAACACCAATAGGGGTTGCTGCTATAGTTCATGCTGGTGATAAATTAATAGAGGTATGGGGTAGGAAAGCAGATTTAGAAAAAATAAAAGAGGCCTTAAGAAGAGGTGCATCAAAGTTACCTCAGAAAACTAGAATAGTAATATCAGAGGATAGAACGGAGAAGTAAATAATGTCAAAGAATTTTGATTGTGGTATACCTTATACATTGGTTTTTCCTGATATTAATATTGAAGGTAAAAGGGTTTTATTGCAATTACCTGATGGTATGAAGCAATTTGCATTAGCGATAGCGAACTGTATAAGAGAAAATTATAAGGCTGAGCCAATAATTCATATGGAAAGCATATATGGTGCATGTGATTTACAATATAATCAGATTTTTAATATAATTAATCCTGATCTAATAATTCATATAGCCCATTCAGAATATCCAGAATATTTGGCATCACCGCTAGCATTACCTTCTAATTTAAGGGATAGAGTTGTTTTTGTTAGAGCGTTGAGCAAATTAGATATAGATGAAAATATGATAGAAAAATCCCTTAGCATACTTGATACCTATAATGTAAAAAACTTGTCAATAGCATTAACTGCACAGCATACACATTTATATAATAAAATTTTAAATATTATTGGAAACAACAGTAAATATAATATCATAAAATCTAATGGATTATCTCCATATTATGATCCAGGTCAAATAATTGGCTGTGATTTTAGAACTGTTATCAATAAAAATATTGATGGTTATATATTTGTAGGAGGAGGAGAATTTCATCCATTAGGTTTATATTTATCTACATTAAAGCCAATTGCTCAAATAGACCTTTACAGCAATACTGTAAGAGATTTTACACAAATTGGAATAAAATATTATAAGAAAAGATTGTTTGTTATATCAAAAGCCATGGAAGCAAGACATTGGGGAGTAATAATTGGTTTAAAAACGGGTCAATATAGACCATCTTTATTAAATATGATAATAAAGATGCTAAATAAAAAAGAATATGTATTATTAACATCAGAAAACATGAGCGAATTAAATTTATTATCAATTGATAACGATTGGTTTGATGCATTTGTAATAACAAGTTGCCCAAGGATTCCCATTGATGACTTAATGGATTATAAAAAGCCAGTTCTTACGCCTGGAGAAGCTTATATGGCTTTAACAGGCAAAATAGATAAGTATATTTTTCCATGGTAAAAAAGCGGTGTAAGATTTGAATAAAAATGAAAAATACATAAACGCAAAGGTTTTCTTAGAAAAAACATTACCATCAATAACTAATCCGATTCGTGATTTAGAGCAATACAATACTCCATCAGAAATAATTTTGGATATGCTAAATCATGCATATATTTCAAATATTATTCAAGACTCAACAGTGCTTGATTTAGGTTCTGGCACTTGTAGGATAGCATTAGCATCTCTTATTTTTGGTGCTAGTAAAGCTATAGGATTAGAAATTGATGATAGGTTCTTTAAATATTGTTTATATGGAGAAGAAACCTTTGGTTTAAGAGGAAGGCTTTTGTTAATAAAGACTTTTATAAATGAGAATTTGGGATTAATAAGAAAAAATCACATAGATTTAATTATTATGAATCCTCCTTTTGGGGTTTGGAATAGAAACGCTGATAAAAGATTTTTGGAATACGCATTTTCATTGAATCCTAAGAGGATTTACTCTGTATTGAAATCAGGAAATTTAAATTTTCACGAATCACTAAGTAACAAGTGGGGATATAGATTGAGATTGTTAAATACAAGGGAATTTCCAATACCCGCTTCAATGACATATCATAAAAGTAGGATAAGGAGGGTAAAGGTAGATGTATTACTCTTTGAAAAATAATGTTGTTGTTCCAGGAGAAGTTATTGCACAACAAGAAGAATTTGTTGAAGGTGAAGGAGTTTATATAGATACTGAAACAGGATACCTAAGGTCAATGTTTTTGGGTAAAATTGCTATAGACTTTAATAATAGGACAATATCAGTAAATTCATATAAAAAACTAAAATTACCAAAGAAAAATAGCATTGTTTTAGGATCAGTTTCATCTGTTAGAGAAAATATAATATTTGTTGATATTTATGGTGTAATAGTTTTATATCCAAGACCTAAATGGGAGTTTGAATTTTCAAGTCCATTATCTGGAGCAATTATTTCAAACCAAGTTGGTGTAGATAAATTTAATGATTTGATGGATATTGTTAAACCTGGAGATATAATATTGGCTAAAGTAATAAATTCAAGTAATCCATATAACCTTTCATTAAAGGGACCTCAATATGGAGTAATTTATTCTATGTGCTCTAAATGTGGAGAGATTATGATACCGCAAAATAATGATCAATTAAAATGTCCCAAATGTGGTAATGTAGAAAAAAGGAAAATATCTAATTTAGCAACTTCTAAATTGCTAAAAATTGATATGAAGAAAACAATATTAATGTCACCATAGGTGTTTTTGATGAAAAGTTTAAAGAAAAGATTTATTTTTAATTTAAAGGAAGGTTATGATATAGAAAATATTTTTAAAAAAATTAATACTGTTATATCAAGCCAGGAAGCAACAATTAAAGTTGAAAACAACAAATTGATTATAGATTTTTATGTAACGCCTAGGGATATTAACTATATAAAGTCTAAGATAAAAGAGATTTTATCTTTTGAAACAAATAAAAATAAAGTTAAGGGTTTTAAGTATAGCCTAAAAGACTTAAATCCTGAAGGAGGAAAGGATTTTTTTGATATGCTGGAATTTTGTTTAAGTAAGCTCGGTTATAAAACAACCATACAAGAAGAATTTTTAATAACAACAGCAAGAAAAGAAAAAGTATATTCTTTAGCTAATATAATAAATGAAAATTTAAAACATATTTCTGGAAAAAACTATGGTAATGCTTTAATAAAAGCACTAGCTTGCTATTTAACGTTGAGAGAAAGAGATTTTGAGAAAATTAATAATGTAATAGAAAAAGGTCTTAGTTTAGGAATTTTAGAAGAGAATAAAAACAAGATATATACCAGATATAGTTGGAAGGATACATACGAGATGTTAGGCAAGGTGCAATAATATGGCTGGAGATATTAAAATCACCAAAACAGATCAGGGCATATATAAGGTAGAAATAGAAGGGGAAGATCATACTATTGGAAATCTATTATCTACTGTATTACAGACTCTTAAAGGAGTAAACATTGCATATTATGAAGTTCCTCATCCATTGGAAAACAGATTAATAATTTATATGGATTTAGATGAAAATATAGATCCTAAAGATAAGCTAATAGAAGCATTACAGAAAATAAAAGAAATGAATGAGGAATTTAAGAAAAAGTATATTGAAAAAATAAAAGAAATGAATATAAATATTGAGATTTAAATGTAATAAAGATAATAATTTTTTTGCTATGAGTTATAATGGAGAGCGCAATGAAAAAAGAATCAAGAATCCTTGTTAGCAAATGCAAAAATAAAATTTGTGGTGGTATAATATTAAGGTTTTATTCAATAGATAGTTTAATTCTTTCTGTTAATGGGTGCGAAGATTTTTGCGATAAAATTAAGAAAAGTGGTTATTTTTATGAATTATCTTATTATTATGGTGATTGCAATTGTGGATTAGATGATAAGGCTGAGATAAATAAGAAATATCTTATGTTTTTGTCTAATTTGATTGATGAATTTGAACAAGTATATAAAAATGCGGGGGGTGGGGTTTGAACCCACGCAGGCCTACGCCAACGGGTCTTAGGCCCGTCCCCTTTGGCCAGGCTCGGGCACCCCCGCGCATTTATACAATTATCTAGCTTACCCTTAAAGTATTTATCGTTTATTTTGATAATAGGATTAAAATGATTTTGATGTTTTGTAAATTTTAAGCATTATCTTTATCTTATTCCTAAAACTAGTTTTAAATTAATGCCAATGCAAGATGAATATTTTTAGAATATCAATAGCTTAAAATCTTTCTATAAGGGATATGGGCAAAAGTTTTATTAATTTTAATTGATACTATTGTGCGATGGAATTAACAGCAACCATTCCCTACCAAATTAAGCGGGATGATAATTAACTCAAAGAGTTAGGGTTGGGAATGGGATTGAATTATTAAATTAAAAAGGTGTTTAAATGTGGCATTAGTATTTCATAAATTGGTATCAGTAGAGGAAGCGATTAAATTAATAGAAAAAGAGACTAATGGTATAGGCCCATTGGGCGTTATTGAGGTTCCTATATTAGAATCAATCAATAAAGTATTAGCAGAAGACGTAGTTGCACCAATAGATTATCCTCCTTTTGACAGATCAACTGTTGATGGATATGCTGTTAGATCAATTGATATAGCAGGTGCAAGCGAAATAGAGCCAAAAGAACTCGAGGTTATTGGAAAAGTGGAAGTTGGTAGCCATCCATCTATTGAAGTAAAGCCTGGTACGGCTGTACAAATATCAACTGGAGCTATGGTTCCAAGAGGGGCTGATTCTATAGTTATGGAAGAATATGTTAGCAGGAAGGATAACAAGATAAAAATATACAGAATGAGTTCTCCAGGAGAAAATATTTCTATGTCAGGAAGCGACATAGCTACTGGAGATGTTGTAATAAGGAAAAATACACAAATCACTGCAAGAGAGCTTGCAGTTTTTGCTGGTTTAGGTTTAAATAAAATCAAGGTGTATAGGCCCCCTAAAATTATTGTTTATTCTACTGGGGTAGAATTAGAGCAGCCTGGAAATATTTTGCCACATGGAAAAATATATGATTCTAATGGTTATGTTATAACAGCAATGCTAAGAGAACTTGGAGCAGATGTAGAGTTTAGAGGAATATTGCCTGATAACTATGATAAAATGAAAGATGAGATAAGTAAAAGCATAAATGAAGCAGATATTTTGATCACTACTGGAAGCACTTCTGCAGGGTATGGAGATATGATTTATAAGGTCTTTAATGATGTAGGAGCAAAAATAATTGTTCATGGTTTGAAATCTAGACCAGGTAAACCTACAGCAATAGCAGTTTTAGGCAAAAAGATTCTTTTTGGACTACCAGGATTTCCATTATCTGCAATGATGAATCTTTACAACATAGTAGAGCCAATAGTTAGAAAAATGATGGGTAAAGGGGAGTCAGAAAAACCAAAGGTTAAGGCAAGAATTCCATTTAGGCTTAATGCTGGTAGAGGATTCACAGAATTAATTCCTGTTCAGCTCGTTTGGAATAAAGATTATTTAAGTGCGTATCCAATACTTAGCGGTTCAGGTTCTATAGCAGGTATAAGCATTTCAGACGGTTATATTGTTGCTCAGGAAAATAGGGAATATTTTGAAGAAAATGAAGAGGTAGATGTTTATTTATTTTCGTCATCAATAAGGCCACCAGATCTTACTATAATAGGAAGTAATTGTCCAGGAATAGAAGTTGTTTTAAATGGGGCGAAAATACAAAATTCTCGAATAATAAATGTTGGTTCTTTAGGAGGATGGAATGCAATAAAAAGAGGAGATGCTGATTTAGCAGGATCTCATTTATTAGATGAAAAGACTATGAATTATAATATACACATGCCTAAACTGATGGGATTGGAAGATAAGGTTTACATATATAGGGGTTATTCAAGAGAAGTAGGTATATTAGTTAAAAAGAATAACCCTAAGAACATCAAAGACGTAAGCGATTTTTTAAGGGATGATATAGTAATAATAAATAGAAACAAAGGTTCTGGAACTAGAGTTTTGCTTGATAAAATGCTAAAAGAAAATGGAATTAATGAACCTGAAAAGCTAATAAAAGGTTATACATATGAGGTAAAAACGCATTCAGCAGTTGCAACTGCAATTCTTCAAGGTAGGGCTGATGCAGGCATTTCACTAAGAGCTATGGCAGAACTATTTAACTTAGATTTTATACCAATAGGTGTAGAAATTTATGATTTTATTGTAAGAAAAGAAAAAATTGAAAATAAATTTGTAAATAAATTCCTAGAAACATTAAAAAGTGAAGAGTTTTCTAAAGAGCTTGAAAAAAAGCTGCCTGGATATAAAACTCTTAAGGAAAGCGGAGAAAGAATATATCCATAGGTTTACAATATTTTATTTTTGTAAATTCATAATAATTCTTATATTGAGTTATAAAAGATTATGGTATTATTTGGATTTAACAACTAAAATAAGGTAATACGCTTAAGTAGTATATGGGTAAAATTAATGTTAGATGAATCATCATGGGAGTTACAAAAGGAAAGGCCTATGGCCTTAGTTTTAGCTATTATAGAAAAAACGCATGAAAAGACCCCTATATCAATTTCAAATTATATGAAAAAATTAATAAATATTGATTCATGGATTGGCCGTTATTCTCTACTTTTATCGGAAAATCCTGATGAAATCGCAAAAATAATTAATGATCTTGATTTAGGAGTTCTTCCGAGAAAAGATTTAGTAAAAAAAGTTTTAGATACAATTAGTAAAATCGAATAATTATTTTAAGCCTTTTTATATTTAACACTTAATACATCTAATTGCAAACACCTTTATTAGGCGTTACAATATGGCTGAATCGAGCAGAGAGTTGTTCGAAGAGGCAAAGAAAATTTTCCCAGGAGGAGTGAATAGTCCTGTAAGAGCAGCTGTAAAGCCATACCCATTTTTTGTTAAATATGCGAAAGGGGCATATGTTTATACAGAAGAAGGAAATAGATTAATAGATTATGTTTTGGGATATGGACCCTTAATATTAGGTCATGCGAATGATTATGTATTGAATAAAATTAAGGAAGGCTTAAATAATGGTTGGCTTTTTGGTGCACCAAATAAGAATGAAATAAATCTAGGTAAAAAAATAATTAGCTATGTAAAGCCTGGAGGTAAAATTAGGTATGTTAATTCTGGAACAGAGGCAACAATGACAGCAATTAGATTAGCTAGAGGTTATACCAACAGAAAATATTTAGTTAAGTTTGATGGATGTTATCATGGTTCTCATGATTCTGTTCTCGTTCAGGCTGGGAGTGCAGCTACAGAATTTGGCGTACCAAATACATTAGGAGTTCCAAATGATGTAGCTAAGTTAACTTTGGTTGCTAAATATAACGATCTTAATTCGTTAGAAAACATATTTAGAAACTATGGGGATGAAATTGCTGCTGTAATAGTTGAACCGGTAATAGGCAATATGGGCGTTATAAAACCAAATAAAGATTTTCTGCAAGGACTAAGAAAGATTACCAAAGATTACGGTTCCCTATTAATATTTGACGAGGTTATAACAGGTTTTAGGCTTTCAATGGGTGGTGCACAGAAATATTTTAACATAGATGCAGATATAGTTACTTTAGGCAAAATAATAGGTGGAGGATTTCCAGTAGGAGCTGTAGTATCTAAGAGCGAAATTATGGATTACATTACCCCTGAAGGAAAAGTATTTAATGCAGGTACATTTAATGCACACCCAATTACAATGATAGCTGGTCTCTATACCTTGGAATTTATGGAAAAGAACAATGTTATAGATAAGGCTTCAAATTCTGCAAAGATTCTTAATGAACTATTGCTTGATTATGGAATAGAATATACAATAAATAGGGTAGAAAGTATGATGCAGATCTTCTTTACAGATAAGGAGATAAATAATGCGGATGATGCAAGAATGGCAAATAAAGAGTTATATACAAAATTCCATGAAAGTCTTATAAATAAAGGAGTATTCATTCCACCAAGCCAATTTGAGACAATGTTTACTAGCTATGAACATAATGAAGATATAATTAATTATACTGCAGAAAAAATTAAAGAAGTTATTAAGGGGATGTGATTGAAATTAGTTATTTCAACAAGAGGGAGTAAGTTAAGTCTAAAGCAAGCTGATTTATTTGAAAATTATATAAAAAATTTTTTAAATGTGAATATAGAGAAAAAAATAGTTAAAACTAAAGGAGATCTCATATTAGACAAACCCTTATATGAAATAGGAGAAAAAGGTTTGTTTGAAAAGGAAGTAAACAATGCTGTACTTAACGGAGAAGCTGATTTAGCAATCCATAGCATGAAGGATTTACCTAAAGATATAGATCCGAGACTTGATATAATAATGGTTTTACCAAGAGAAATACCTAATGATTCTTTGGTATTTTCTAAATATAAAGTAAACGATATAATGGAAATTAAGGAGAATTCCATAGTGGGAACATCTAGCATTAGAAGGAAATCGTTTTTAATGCATTATAATGATAAAGTAATAATAAAGCCATTGAGAGGAAATATAGATACAAGGATAAAAAAACTTGAAAATAACGAATATGATTTTATAATATTGGCCGAAGCAGGTATTAGAAGACTTAATTTTAATATAAATAGATTGCTAATTCCTTTAGAATTATTTCCTCCTGAGCCAGGACAAGGCATTATAGCTGTTGTTGGAATTAAAGACAATTCAATAGTTAAGGAAATTTCAAAATATACCGATAAAAATACATATTATATGGCAGTTGCTGAAAGAGAGTTTTTAAATGAAGCTAAGGCAAATTGCAACACACCTATTGGTGCAGTATCTATAATAAATCAAAATAAAATTATGATGATTGTAGGCTTAGCATCATATGATGGTAGTTTTATGGATATAATTAGATTTAAAGACGAATTAAATAATGCTAAAAAGCTAGGAAAGAAAGCCGGTCAATATGTGTATAGCATGTTAGATAAGGTGTTAAAGTAAATTGAATGGGAAAGTTTTTATTGTTGGGGCAGGTCCAGGAGACCCAGAATTAATAACTGTTAAAGCATTAAACTTAATAAAAAATGCAGATGTTTTAATTTATGACAGACTTGTTTCAAAAAAATTATTAGAATATTGTAAAAGTGATTGTGAACTAATATATGTTGGAAAATCTCCAGGAAAACATGAAATGGAACAGGAGAAAATAAATGAAATGTTAGTAAATAAAGCAATGGAAGGAAAAACAGTTGTTAGATTGAAAGGTGGGGATCCTTATATTTTTGGTAGAGGAGAGGAAGAATGCAGTTATGTTATTGAAAAGGGGATTTTATGTGAAGTTGTACCTGGAATTCCTTCATTTATTGGGGCAGCAGTATATGCTGGAATACCGTTAACAAATAGAAATATATCATCAAGTTTTTCTGTAATAACAGGTAAAGAAGCAGAAGAAAAGAAAATCTCAAATGTTAAATTAGAAGAAATAGCTAAAGCAAGTAACACTATTGTAATACTAATGGGGATCTCAACAATAAAAGAAAATTTAGAAACAATAGCTAGAGTAAAAGGTTATGATGAAAAATGTGCTATAGTAATGAATGCAACAACAGATTCTCAAAGAGTATTTGTTGGAACAATTAAAGAAATATTAGATAATTATGAGAATTTACATTTAGAAAATCCAGCAATTATAATTATTGGTAAAATTGTAAACATGAGGGATAAATTGTGGAAAAAAAGTTAATTTTATATTTTGGCCCCGATTATCCTAAGCATATTGAAGATAAGGTTGATATACTCTTTGTTCCCATAATAGATATAATTCCAATAAATGGTTCTTCAAAAATATTTTATGAAAAATTAAAGAAATGCGATTGGATAGTTTTTACAAGTCCAAGAGGGCCTAGAATTCTTGTCGATGATGCAAAGGACAATAATATTCTTGATTCTATAATTAATGAAATTCAAAGTAAGAAGCTTGGCGTTGTAGGTCCAGAAACTGCTAAATCTGTTAAAAAATATTTATATAAGGATGTAGATTTGATGCCAAAAAGTTATACTGGAAAGGAATTAGCAAATGAGCTAATTAAGATAAGAACAGATTGCATTATTCTTGCAAGATCAAGCCAAGGAGTAAAGGATATTAATGAAATATTAGAGAAGAATAATAAAAAATTCATTGAAGTAAGCATATATGATGAAATAGTTAATAGTGAAAGATTAAGTCAAGTAAATAATTATTTACATGAAAATAAAAATATTGATTATATTATATTAAGCTCTCCACTTATTGCTAAGGCATTTTGTGATTACATAAGATATACAAATATTAATGTAATAGCTATAGGTCCATCAACTTTAAAGGAGGTAAAAGATCGCTGTCCATTTCTTAATGTAATAGTTCCTAATGAGTATACATTAAATTCTGCTATTGAATTAATTTACAGAAATCCTAGTCCTTAAATGGGTAATTTATAAAATTTTAATTGAAACTAGTTTTTAAAATAACTCCCTCCTACTAGCAATGCTTTCATTTGCTATAACAATCATCTTGTTAAACTTATTTATTCTATATCTTTAGCCTTCTCTTCAAAAATCGATATAATTTCATTAGATATAGAATTCCTTATATCATTTATATTTTCTCTTAATTTTATGTGTTGGTTCTCATCATCGGAGTAGACATAGATTAAAAATACAGGTATTGAGCCAATTTGAACTAAGCTTCGTATATACATGGATTCCTTCCAGTTAAATATGTTTGGGATTACTTTCATTATTTTTTCTTCACTTATTATTTCTTCATCATAATAATCTACCTTAATTGTATCGTTTGATTTACGTCTAATAAAATCATTAATCCTTTCCCTATCTATTTCTTTTACAAGCCTTCTTATATTATCACTAGTAGATTTTTTGTGCAATTTTTCTAATACTTGTGATGCTAATATCATTACTTGTTCTGGCCTTTTGAATACAGACAAGGGTAATAATTCCCTTCTATTTAATAAACTTAAAGCCCATCTTTTTAATAGATTAGATCCCTTTATTGATGAAGTTTTTATCATAACATCCATTTCATTATCATCAAAGTAATAATCATCGTTTGCTATAGCGTTTGATAATTTTATTGGGTTAAGAAAATCGGCAATATCAAGATCCTTGTAAAGGTCTAGCTTTACATTATCCCACTCATCAGCTAAGCCATTTACAAATCTTTCGACAGACTTATTTATAGCAATAGATTTATGATGGAAATATACTGATTTGTACATTTTATATCTAGCATCAAATATATCTTCAAGCGTAGGCATGCTTTTCATATCTAAAGTAATATAAGGCTTATCTCCATCTAGAGCAGGCTTAATTCCATATATGAGCCTATCAATATCAATATTTCCATAAACTATACCTGAGGTAAGAGCGTCTCTTTGAAGGTAATCTAACCTATCTGCATCAACTATTTCATTGGAAATGATACTTTTAACTATTTGACCTGCATCACATGTAAGCTTTAACTCTTGCAATGCCTTGCAATTATTTTCACCAAATAGAGATGAGGAAGCAGCAATTATTGACAAATCTAACATGTCAAAATCCGATTCTTCTGCCATCTTTGATAAACGTTTTATGAAATAATATGTATAAAATTCATGAATCTTTCCTCCTCTCTCTACAAGCAATGATAATATGTCTCTGAGCTTTTCAGAAACTACTTTATTTATATTTTTATCTTCGTTGGAATACATAATAATATTCTTTATTCCAGACTCAATCATATGGCTAAATGCCAAATGCCCAAGATCATGCAAAAGACCTGCTAGTCTTGCTACCTGTATAAAACTGTTATATGCTTTCTCATTACATGTTGTAAATAATGCTGCACAAAGCTTTGAATTGTTTTCTGATAAGGCGTAGCTTAAAATTTTATTAGCTATTCTAGATGCAATATGCATGCTTCCAAGAGAGTGCTCAAGTCTTGTATGCTTTGCCGATGGAAAAACCAAATAATTTGCGCCAAGTTGTTTAATATTATGTAACCTTCTCATAAAAGGTGTTTGTAATATCCAATATTCTCCTGCATTAATAGGAATGAAACCATGGACGCTATCTAAAATCATTGCTTTATATTGATATAGGCCTTGGCTTTCTTCATTCCTTGTTTTTTCCACTACGTTATACACCATGGTTAAAATAATAATTAAGATTAATATATTTTTTATATTAGAAATTGAATATTTGATAGATTAATATTTTTAAAAATTTAGACTAAATTTTCTTTTTCTAGAGCCTTCTTATATTCTCCAGTTATAGATGTGTCTGTTGGATTAATGCCTTTCCTCATTGCTAAGTATGTAGATACGTAACCTGCTAATAATGTCCCCTGGATGAGCTTTGAGAACAAATTATTTCCCCTTGGTTTTATCTTTATCAGAGTAGAGCCTTGTTTTTTATAGATATTTTCTAATAGATTAGTAAGAATAGAACATAAGCTATTATCTTTATCGGCCTCAAACATTATAAAAGCAGGCTTATATTTTTGATCAACTTGCCATACAACTATATCATTATGAGCTGACTCAGGATATACTTCAGATTTTACAACTGCTTTAGCGTTTTCACTGAATTCTTGTCTCCACCTGTTCGCTAATAGTTCATATGGTCCACAACCTGAAATTATGTATAAGTCCTTATCAGAAATGCTGTTGGCTATGTTTAATCCTTCCCCTCTAGATGTCCCTTTTAACGTTTCTATAGCATCATTTATTTCATTATCATTTATAATATTTATATTTTGAGATTTTAAAGCCCCTAATGTTGAAGAAACAAGCTCTGCAATTGCAGTCCTAGGATAATAATTCTTACTTATTGAAACAATTTGTGAACCTTTTTGTTTGGCTAATTCTTCAAGTTTTCCTCCACTTGTTATTGCTATTACTTCAGCTCCTAAACTGTATGCTTGTCTTGCACATGATAGGGTCTCATGGGTATTTCCAGAATAGCTAATGGCTATAACCAAGTAATCTTTATTAACCCAGCTTGGAAGGCTATCCCCTTTAACCACTTCAATAGGTATATCTATCTTTGAATTTAATCCCAAAGTCTTTATATAATCTCCTGTTACACCGCTTCCTCCCATACCAGATAATATAATCCCCTTAAATTTTTTGTCTAGATTCTCTAAGCTAGTTCCTTTTTTATATCCAGCTTCTATTTGTTTTGGAAAGGAATCATATAAAGAAAGCATCTCCTCAACTTCCTTACTAAAATTAACCAATTTTATCCCTTATAATTTATCTATTAATTTGAGAATAAAAATATTTTTTAAAATTAGGCATAAATATATTAAATAATTATCATTTGGGTTTATTAATAGTATTTGGCTAAAACTCAAATATGAGGAAAAAGTTTGTATATTGTTTAGAGATCATAGTTAATTTACATTTAGATTAAAAAGAATTATATAAATTATTTTTTAAAATATATTAGATATTGCTTTGTGATTTCTTTCTTCTCCCTCCTCCCCTTCTTTTTTGTTTTATAGGTTCATGCCCTTGAGTTTCTGATAACGGCTTTTCCGTCTTTGCAGACTTTTCTTCTTTAAGCAATACTAAAGCATCATTTACATCCGTTACATTTTCAAGCTTCTTAGCTAGCTCCCCTTCTCCTATATAATTCAACCAATTTACAATGTGCTTTTCTTTTAGATGATAGTTAACTGCCCCTGGATCAACTTTAGAAAGCCTTTCCATTTCGCTTTTTAACTCATTAACATCATGAGCGATACCTATTATTCTTTCGTAACTTTTGAATAAAAAAGGTTCTTTGTGCTCGTTCAACTTGATCGCCTGTTTTTTATTTGTTAATTGAAACTAATATTTTTAACTAATCATTTATATTAAACAATTTTATAATTAATTACTTCTTGGATAAAAATTATAATTTTATATTATTAATACTAATAAATTTAAATTTTTAATGTAGGATATAACTTGTAAAATAATATCATGCTTAAAGATGAACTATATATACAATATAGTAAACTATAAAAGAGTGGGACTTCTAATATTTATTGCTAATCTAAGAAAGGTAATGAGAAATGCTAGGATCAATATTGATAACTAATGATGATGGAATCAATAGCCCTGGAATAAACTATTTAATCGAGGAATTAAGCAAACAGGGCTTTGATGTATATGTTGTTGCTCCAAAAAATCAGGTATCTGGAGCAGGAAAATCGCACTCATTTTATGTAAAAGTAGAAAAGTGTTATGTAAAAAACGCAAAGGAATCATGGTGTGTTGATGGAAAACCAGCAGATGCTGTTGCAATTGGTTTGAGGTATCTTTTGAAGGACGTAAAACCTGATATTATAGTTTCAGGCATAAACATTGGACCAAACATGGGCTTAATGGATTTCTTCACGAGCGGCACAATAGGCGGTGCATTAGAGGGGATTTTGTTAGGCTATAAAGCTATAGCAGCTAGCTTTGCCGTTTTAAGAGGCATAAAAACAAGGGAACAAGATATTTTATTGAAAAAGGCAGCAAAAATCACAGCCGAAATCTCTAAAATAATGTTAGATATATTTAGAGAAGAAAAAATAGACTTGATTAATATTAATTTCCCAAGTATAAAACCAATTGGATTTAAGGTAACAAAAATGTCTTGGCTTTCTAATATGGATGTCAAACTTGATTCAAAAGATGATGTCTATCAAGTTATGGGTTGGAAAACTGATAACTTAGAAGAGGCATATGCTGGGGGAGAAGAAGAGAGTGACGTTGCGATGGTTAAGAAAGGATATATTTCATTAAGTCCATTATGTGTAAGATGTATCCCAGAAGCTATTTCATATGTTAAGGCATTTAACAAGATAGAAAACAGAATAAAAGGTATAGAAAATTTAATTTTAGCTTAGCAATTCCAAATTATTGACCATGGAGAACAATATCTATAAATTAATATGGACAATTTTGCTAAATCTTCCTTATCTAAATCATATAGCTTTGATAAAGGACAATTATCCTTGCAAGATATCTCTTTTGTTTTTCCACTAATTTCAATATATATATTATCTCTATTTCCATATATTTTAATATCGTTTTCTAAAAATTTTTTCTCTTTTAATCCCAAAAGATTTAGACTTAAATCTTTTGGAGGTTTTTTTAGTATAATTGATTCTTCAGCCATATTTATTGCATTTTTTACCTCAAAAACTGATCCCCTATTTTTAACGCTTACCTCCCCTGTTAAAATAATGCTTGCACCAGACTCTATCGATAAAAAAGTTGCAAATGCATTTGTCCCTGTTGTATCTGCATCCATGAGCTCAGTTACATTATTTATTCCAATCATTATTGGAAGACCTAAATTCGATAGCTTTTTTGCTCTGATTAATGTATTAAAGAATCCAGGATAAATGGCAGGATAAGCTATTGGGTCTAATATTAATTTTATACCTTTTCTCTTTAAATCTCTAATTTTTTTAATCATATCATGATTAATATCATTGATTAACAATACAGAAACCCTATCAAAAATCCAATCTATATTTTCATAAATATTATTTATAGTAAAGCTCATAAGAATATCTACATCATTTTTAAAATTTTTTAAAATATCAATATTAGCATCTAAACCGATGGGAATTGATGATAATTCTCTAATATTATGAATGACATCCTTTAAATATTCATATTGTATTGATGGAAAAACTCCCAAAATTATTGTATCAGCTCCATCTTGTATATAACTTTTTATTACTTTCATTAGATCATTCATTCTTTCTTCTTTATGCAGAAAAATTTCAGTGAATAATCTTATTGGATATCTTTTATAGATTTTAAGATCTCTTATTTTAAAAATAGGTTTTTTATAAGCTTTTTTCTTTTTTTCAACTATTTTCTTTATTTGCTCAGGAAATAGTTTATCTGCGCTAACTTTAGGACTTAGCTTTTCAATTTCAACATAATTAAGTAGATCAAATAAATAATTGTAGAATTCTGTTCCTTTAATAATCTTTCCATTAAAATCGCTAAAATCCCAAATTATATTTCCAGGTAATATTATATTATCATACTTATCCATTATATTGGATAGAATGTTAACTATTTGATCTAAGTTCATATTGTATAAATCTTTTATTTCTAATATATCAAATGAAACCAATTTTTTGCTAGGTATCTTAATAAATTTTTTATTTGTCGTTAAAAGTAAAACTTTCTTTTTGTTTTTCATTTTGCTTCCCATAAAACATTATTTTTAAAAATTATTAAGTTATAAGCTATTTTTAAATTTTTTATAAATTTTAAATTATTAGCAATTCTTTTTCCACTAGTCTACCTTCTAGACCAAGCCATGATACATTAAACTCTGTATTATCAAAAAGATTCGCATATTCTTTATTTAATGCGAGGCTTGCTGTTATTCTTCCAATGGAATCTCCTTTCATAATACCGCTGCCGCTTGTTCCTGCTGAAATTATTAAATTGCTTTCATATGGCTCATAAATAATTGGTTGCCCATCAAAGCTTATATCATAATGACCTGCCCAAGATGCATATGGATTTTTTTCTTTAAACTGATCAAAATATAACGATAGAACTGGCAATATACTATATAAATAAAAGTTTTCTTCTGCAACTGGGTTATCTTCCAGTTCAATTTTCCTTCCCAATTCATCACTTAATCCTATCCAAAAGGTGTTTTCTGAAGGATTAGGCCTAATATATACACCTTTTGGTAAAATTACAAACGGCATAGTATTTTCATCATTAAAACCTTTAGAATACAATATTCTTTTTAGTTCATTATTATCTGCTTTTATAGAAAATATCTGTCTTTTCTTAGGCCTACTATAGCTATCTAATCCAATTTTATTCAAATATAAATTGCTCCACGCTCCTAATGCAGATATTATTTTTTTATTTGCTCTTACAATCGTTCCATCGTTAAGCCTAACTCCCTTTACCTTTATTTCTTCCCAGGCAAAAGGTTCTCCTTCTATTCCAAGAGGTTTTTCTGGTTCAATAATAAATTCCTTTATTCCTATTCCATATGAGAACTCGACATTACGATCTTTAAGCTTTCCATAATAATAATCAATTATTTTTTCCGGATCTAAAATACCAGCATTTTTGAATAAAATAGATTTATATATGTTATGTGCACCAATAATATCGGCTTCTTCACTCCCTTCTATATCAGTTTTTATTCCAAGATTATTTTGTAAATAATCATTCTCAATTTCAGAAAATTCTACTCCTAATTTTTCAGCATATTCTAAACCTTTTTTAAAAACCGAATAATTATTTTTATCTAAAGAAAACAAATATCCAACATGTCTCATTCCTAAATCAAATTTTTCATTTTTTTGTAAATGTGAATAAAACTCAATGCTAGAAGAAGAAAGCAGGATGTTTAATTTGCTTGTAAATGCTGTTCTAAATGCTGCTGCACTCTTAGATGTATCTCCGGCACCAGGTCCATCATACTTATCTATAATTAATATAGAGGAATCCTTATCTTGTTCTGAAATATGATATGCAGTAGATAAACCCACAATACCTGATCCTATTACAATGTAATCTGGCATTGATACATCCCCCCGTGTTATGGAAAGGGAATATCAAGAATTTAAACAATTCTAATAAAAAATTTTCCCATTAACGTGGGAATAAAGCCTATTGTTTTAATATATAAACTGGATTTCTCCTGCTTGGGGAGTATAAAACTAAAACTCCTTCTTTTTCTAATTCTTTTAATATTCTTCTAGCTGTAGATAATGCAACATTATAGCTATTTGCAACTTTATAAGGTGTTACATAATTTAACTTTGCTAGGTCCTTTTTAACTCTTGATATCAGCTCTGAACTTGCATCAAATGCGCTTGTTTGTTTCTTTTCTTCTTTTGCTTTAGGCTGTTTACCGGGCTTTTTACTGACTTCTTTTGACATTACACTTCACCTAAAATAAGTAGAAAATTTCTTAGTTAAAAAACTTTAAAATGATATTGTTGTTGTCCCTCTGCCTTCTTCTCTCCTTTCTTCTCCTATTTCTCTAAATCTAGCGATGAGGGGATTTATTCTACCTTCTCTAGATAACTCATCTAGCATTTTTCTCATTGATGATGTGTGTTCAATATCCATTAATATTAGTTGTTGCAATATATTAATAGTTCTATCCCATACTTGTAATAAAAGTTCTTTAGGGGCATTTGTTGTAATAAATGGGTCCTGTAGCCAGTCGTCAAATGCCTTCAATGTTCTTATCATATGATTGAATGCTATCCTAGTATTTACTATTATATCTAATCTATCTGAATCTCTTACTTTTGGATAGTTTTCTTTAAATGTATCTAAAACTGCTTGTTGCATAGAAATCCATCTATCTAGATTCTTTAAAAACTCTCCCAAATCTTGTCTATACTGAGACACTTTTTGCACCTGTTTACTATCTGGTGGACCAGGCTTATTATGAATATATCTATGCATCCTAATGGGCTGAGTAATTAAGGGATAGGTGAATGATAATTTTATGAATATAAATATAAAAATTCCAATCATTATTTGTTACAATGTAGGTGACAATCTATGAAAGGATGGAATGGTAACATATTATGGATAGATCTCAATAAAGAAGAAGCTAAAACAATAGAATATCCAAAAGAATGGGCTGCCGAATATCTAGGAGGAAGGGGGCTAGCAATAAGGATTTTATGGGAATATAACAAACCAGGGATTGATCCTTTTTCTCCAGAAAACTTGTTAATTTTTGCAATTGGACCCCTATCAGGAATGCCTATACCTAGTAGTGGAAAGCTACAGGTTGCATCAAAGAGCCCCTTAACAGGAGGTTATGGAGATGGAAATATTGGTACACTGTTTTCTGTTGAAATGAGGAAATCCGGTTTAGATGCGATAGTATTTTATGGTAAATCAGAAAAACCATTACTACTTAATATAGAAAACGATAAGGTAAGTTTTGAAAATGCTGATGATTTGTGGGGTTTAGATTCTTGGGAAACCGAAGAAAAACTTAGAAAAAGATTTGGAAGATTTGCTGGAATGGTAGAAATAGGACCGGGAGGAGAGAACTTAGTAAGATTTGCAACTGTTATGAGCCAAGAAGGGAGAAGTGGGGGAAGGCCGGGTATTGGAGCAGTTATGGGATCTAAAAAGATAAAAGCTGTTGTAATAAAAGGAACAAAGAATGTAGAATTATTTGATGAAAAGAATTTCAAAATAGAAGGGATTAAGGCATTAAAAGAAGTTAGAGAAAGGCCCGGTTATAATTTCTGGATGAGAGAAGGTACGATGGCAACTGTTGATTGGGCCCAAGAAGCAAGTGTTTTACCAACTTATAACTTTAGCGAAGGAGTTTTTGATGAATATAAAGGTATCGATGGTTATACTATGGAATCATTAAAGGTAGATCAAAGAGGTTGCCCTGGATGTAATATGCAATGTGGTAATGTAATACTAGATACTGAAGGAAATAAAAGTGAGTTAGATTATGAAAATGTTGCTATATTGGGAAGCAATTTGGGAATTCCTAGATTACAAGATGTAGCCGTTTTAAATACCTTAGCTGATAAGTATGGTTTAGACACAATAAGCCTTGGCGGTGTTTTAGGTTGGGGGACTGAGGCAAGCCAAAAAGGGATATTAAATGTTGATGGAAGAAAATTAGAATGGGGAGATGTAAAGACATATAAAGAATTAGTATCTGAGATAGCTTTTAGAAAAACAGAATTAGGAAATATATTAGCTGAAGGCACAATGCATGCCTGCAATAAAGTAGGAGGTTGTGATTTTGCTGTTAATGCAAAAGGTTTAGAAGTAAGCGCGTATGATTGTCATACAGCTCCCGGTATGGCTCTTGCCTTTTCAACAAGCCCAATAGGTGCTCACCATAAGGATGCATGGGTTATAAGTTGGGAAGTACAAAATGATAGATTTTCATATGATAGGGAAAAAGCCGCAAAGGTTATTGAATTACAAAGGATCAGAGGAGGAATGTTTGAAAGCATAACTACTTGTAGGCTTCCATGGGTAGAAATCGGATTGAATTTAGAACATTACCCACTTTTATTAACTTATGCAACAGGTATAAAGTATACATGGGATACTATATATGATGTAGCTGATAGAATATATGCGTTGATTAGGGCATTTTGGATAAGAGAATTTAATGCGTGGGATAGAAAATATGATATGCCTCCTGAAAAGTGGTTTAAATATCCTTTAACTAAAGGTCCATTGAAGGGTGGTAGACTGAGCTATGAAGGATATAATCAGCTCTTAGACCACTATTATGATTTAAGAGGATGGGATAAAAATGGTGTTCCAAAAATAGAAACACTAAAAAGGTTGAATTTAGAATTTGTAATACCTACATTAGAAAAAATAGTTAAATTAAGTTAAGATAATTTAGATGCAGCTTCTCCTGCAATTTCCTTATATCTATTTCTAACTGTTACCTCTGTAACACCAGCTACATGGGCAACTTCTTTTTGTGTTCTTCTTAATCCATGCTTAAGAGCTGCAAGATAAACTGCTGCTGCAGCAAGTCCACTAGGATCTTTTCCTGCCGTTGTTCCTTTACCTCTTGCTTCTCTCAATATTTTTATTGCTTCTACCGCTACATAATCAGGAAGTCCTAATGCGCTAACAATTCTATTAACGAATAATTCCGGCTCTATTACTGGTATATCTACCTCTAAATCTCTTACTAATAATCTATAACATCTAGCTATTTCTCTCTTTACATCATTATCTTTTATTGATAAATGCTTAGCGATTTCATCTATTGTACATGGAATTCTTAATTTACGACAGGCTGCATATAAAGTTGCTGCAACAACGCTCTCAATACTCCTACCTCTTGTTAAACCTTTTTGTGTAGCATCTCTGTACATTTTAGATGCCTCTTCTCTAACTTTATTTGATAATTCCATATGAGTCGCTAACTCATCTAAAATTTTCAAAGCCTGATTAATGTTCTTTTCTAAACTGCTTAATGTTCTGCCCATCCTAAAACTACGTTGTAACCTTAACATATCAATTCTTCTTGATAATCCTCTAATCTTTTTTCCACTCCCTTCATGAAAACTACCAATATAAACATCTACTCCCATATTTGGTTTGCTTAACGATAAAGGTCCTCCAACTCTTGTTCTCCTTGCTTTTTCATCCGGGGTATATGCACGCCATTCTGCTTCGTCTCCTATAACTTGCTCTTCTATAACTTCTCCTGTTTCAAGACAAATCCTTGCTCCCATATTTGCATCATATATTATCTTATCTGGTGGGCACTTAACACTTGACTTAGATTGATCCTTACCAGAATCCTGAGACTGGGACATGCACTTCACCAAACCTTTTAAACTTTTCCTACCTATAAGTGTTGCGCAAAGTTTATATATTAATATTAACAGAATCTAATATATAAAATTTTTTGTTTATTATTTAATAAATAATTACTTGCTAACCATTATTGTTTGATAAGTTTATTAGACTTTAAAAGGTTAGATTTTTGTAATATAAATAAAGCGGGAATTGGTATGATATTAGCAAGTTGGAGAGATATAGCTAAAACAATTAAGACATCAGATGTGGTAATAGAAGTATTAGATATTAGGGATCCAATATCTACAAGGAGTAAAAGAGTTGAAGAAATAGCTAATTCTTTAAATAAAAATTTAATAATATTGTTAAATAAAGCTGATTTAGTTCCTTATAATATTGCAGAGAAGTGGAAAGAAAAGTTTACATTAGAGGGATTTGATACTATTTTTTATTCAGTATGGAGAAAGAAAGATAGAAAGCATTTGCTTGAAATGCTTGATAAGTATTCTAAAGGTAATGAAACTTTTTATTCATTAATTGGATATCCGAAAACTGGTAAGTCAAGTATAATAAATTCATTAAAAGGTAAAAAAAGTGCTCCAACAAGTCCATTGCCTGGTAGCGCTGGATATACAAAGTCTTTTACTATATATAAAATTAAAAATGGTATTTATGTTTTAGATTCTCCTGGAGTAATGCCAATAGAAGGAGGTTTTCCAGAATCTATAATAAGAGGAAAAGCAATTGATGAGCTAAATGATCCAGTTAGACCTGCTGTTGCTTTAATAGAAAAGATTCTAAAATACAATCCAAACGCATTTTTGAATTCATATAAGATTAATGAGAGAGATCCATACAAAATATTAGAAGAGCTAGCATATAAGAGAATGTGGATATATAAGAAAACCAAGGAACCAAATATAGATGAAGCAGCAAAGGCAATAATAAGGGATTATCATAAGGCTAAAATAGAGTTTTTTGTATATCCTGAAGAAAATATTGAAATGAGCCAAGAATAAAGAATATAATGGCAATTAGCTTCTGATCCTGACTATCTTCGCCTTACCCATTATTAACCAATATTCTACTTCTACTCCAGGTTTTAGTTTTTCTAATAATTCTGGTTCATCATTTGGCTTTTCTACTTCTATTGTATCATATGATTCCATATCCATAACTTGTAAGTTGTTTCCCAAATCAGCTAATACCTGGCCGTTCCTTTTTTCTATAATAGGAACCTGGACTTGTGTATCTGTTGGAGCAATCAATGTTTTCTTTTGCCCTGTAAATAGGCTAACTGCAACAACATGAGCCTTAGCACTTCCATGCTTTCCAGTTTTGGCTTTAGTTATTTCTACAACTCTGCAAGGTTCATTATCAATTACTATATAGCTTCCCTTTTTTAGATCTCCTAAAGTGGCGAATTGTACGCTCATTTTTTCACCATATTTCATAAATATGCAAGTTCTAGATTTAAAAATTAACGTTCTTCTTTATTAGATTATACTCATTATTGAAGCTCTAATAATACTTATAGCAAAACCAGCTAATATTAGACTCATGAATTTATCTACCAATAGCGCTCCATGTTCTCCTAGATATTTTAATATGTATTGACCTGCATATAATATTAAATAAGCTAAGACTATGTTTATGAAAATGGTTATTATGGCTATTGGATATCCGTAAGAATACCTTATGTATAAAACGGTAGATATACTCCCAGGACCTGCCAATAGTGGTGTTGCTAATGGAACTATTGCTTCTTTTTCTATGTCTTCTATATTATTTTTAGGGGCTCCAATTTCTATGTCAAATAAGCTTGAAATTGCATAAACCAACAAAATTAGACCTGCTGCAACCCTGAAATCATTGAATGTTACTCCTAATATTTTGAAGATATAATCTCCAATTATAGTAAATGCTAGTAGCATAAAAACAGCAGCAAGTATTAATGTATTTAAAAATTTCTTCCTCTTTTCCTTAGGTAACAAATTAGCAGTTGGTATATAAAAAGGTACTACAGTAAATGGATCCAACACAACGAATAGCATTATAATTGAATTTATCAGTTCTCTTGTATTCAATATTTGCAAATGATAACACCGTTATATTATTGTTTATTTTTCTTCTTCCTCCCCTTCTTCTTCTATGCCTTCTGGAGCAGCTTTTTCTGTTGTTATTTCGACCGCTTCTTTCTCTAGCTCTGTTTTAATATCATCATTTATATATGGTGAAATCAAGTAAATCTTGTGTTCAACATAGTTGTCTTCTCCTATCATCATGTTTTCAAAACTTATTGTGTAAACTGGGATCCTAGCTATTGCCTTTTCTGATGTTCTGCTTAAAGTACCCACATTTCTTAAGATATCGACAAGTTCTGGATCTAATGGCAATGGCAATTCTAATTCTCTTATATCTCTTAATACTATGAAATCACTTGTTTCTGGATTCCACTCTTTCATAGCATCTTCGCTCTTCTTTTTTACTATTTGATCCAATTCTCCTTCCATTAATTCGCTTGAAATTATTTTACCTACTTCTGACCTTATTACTATTATTTTCATTTCTTGCACTCTCTTCGTTCGTTAATATTGATTTTTCCGGTTTATATGCTTTAATATACGTGCCAAAAGGAATTACCTTATGTTAAAAATAATTAAAATTATTAAACATTTTATGTTAAATTTTTAAAATTGTTTACCTTATCCTTGAGAAATGTAAAGCCATTTAAAAATACTTATAATTATCCTATATTAGACAAAATGATAAAGTAAAACTTAATAGTGTTAGAAATTTTCTTGTGAAAGAGAAAATCATAAAAACTAATTTAATATGATAAAGTTATAATTTATGAGGATTTATTATTATTGAATAATATTTATAAATCCTTATGGAAAACAAAACTAGGATATACCATGAATAATAATGCAAGAGGTTACATTTACCTAATATTAGTCGTATTAATTTGGGGTTCGGCATATCCTGTAGTAAAAATACTTGAGAATTATATTTCACCTATATATGTAGCATTGCTTAGATCATTAATTGGGGGTCTTATAATTTTTATTATTTGGAGAAAAATGATTTTTGGAATAAAGGAAACAATTGCTGGTATCTTAAATAACGCTTTGTTTTTAATTTTTTTAAATTTAGGTATAATGTATTCTAAAAATCCATCATTAGCAGCTGTTTTGGTATATACTCAACCAATTTTTGTTGTAATATTGAGTAAAATTTATTTAAAGCTTAAGATAACATTAATTCAATATATTGGAATAATAATTGGTTTTGTAGGCATATTTTTAACTAATATATCATCAATAGGTTTCAGTATTGGATTAATTTTTTCATTATTGAGTGGTATTTCATGGGCTTTGGGTACTGTTTATTTTGTTAAAAACCTACATGATAGAGATATTATAGGATTAAATTCTTATATGTCTTTGATTTCAGCTCCATTTATATCGATTTTTATACCATTAAGCAATTACTTTATAATTAGCTTAAAGTCATTATTATTAATATTATACACAACAGCAATAATTCAAGCTGCTGCATGGCTTCTATGGTTTTATGCTGTTAGAGCATTAGGCCCAGTAAAGAGTAGTGCAATAGTTATGCTAACTCCAGCAGTTTCATTTATTTTTACAATATATTTAATAAAGGTGCTACCATCGCTTTTGCAAATAATTGGATCAGCAATTGTATTAATTGGATCAATTATGTCTCAATCGAGTTACAGAAAAAGGGCTTAGACTTAAAGCCTTGGAGAAATTCATCATATATAATGAATTTTAATGATGATCGCTTATGAGGAATAATTGTGATTCATAATGGGCCTACATTTTCATATCCTTGTCTAACTCCTTGACCTGCTTTTTTAACTAAGCCTTCTCCATCTTCTTTTAATAATATCGCTAAATTTTCTGCATGAGCCTTTGTTCTTTCTATAGCAATTTTCTTAAGCTCTTCTTCATTATCGCTTTCATCCTCATGAACAGTAACATCAATAATTATTTTTCCTGTTAAAACTGATAACATAACAAGTCCTACTGATAGAGCTATGTAGCTGTATTTATCTACTTGCTTTTTACCTACCCACCCCAAAGTTATTATTCCATCACACCCGCTATCTATGAGTCTTCTAGCCTCTCCAGGCAAATCTTTAATTCCTGGGACTGTATGCCTTATTATCATGTAATCAGGTAGTAGATCTCTCAATACTTTTAATGCAATTGAACCCATATCAACCCTTGAAAATGTTGTATCAATAATCCCAACACATTTTTTCTCCTTCACAGGCTTCTAACACCTCCTTACCGCTTATTAAAACATACCCCATTTTTTTAGCATATTTCTCAGCTTTTTCCAAGCTTAATGAAACTCCAAAATCTAGCATTTCTGCAAATGTTGTTGCAGGTTCCATCTTAGCTAATAAAGATAAATAGATGCTCAACTCAGTATGTCCCTTTCTTTCTTTTAAATTTCTTGCAGCTAGTAATGGAACATGACCTGGAGCCTGAAACTCCTCTACAAATTTTTTAATGGCTTCATTTCTTTTGTCTTCAACAAATAATTTGATTGTTTTATAGAGTTCTCTTATGGTTAATGCCCTATCATTATCGCTTATGCCCGTTCTTACATTTACATGGTTTACCCATATTGTGAATGCTGGTCTATCTTTATAGAAAAGTAATTTTTCTGTTAGGGGTTTTAAATTTGGGATTTTAGCTATTAATTCATCACCCCATATTAATCCAAGTTCCTTAGCTATATTCCAAGATGTTGCAAAACAAATTAATCCTCCCGCTTCATTTCTTAATTTATATATTGATTCAGGAGTTACTTTAGATGCGTGGTAGACCATATCTATTTCACTTTCTCTATTTGAAGAATCATATAGTAATATTGGATAACCATTCTTCCAGCTCTCAATAGCCTTATCTATGTCTTTCCCACTTTGCATTTGATGTCACCAACGCTAGCACTAGCGTCAAAAGTGATAGTAAAAACAAGCTATAATATATTATCATATAGAATTTGTTATAATCTTCTTTATTTTCTGAAAATATATTTGAGCTATTTAATATAGTAACATTGCTTAAATTTTCTGGATTTGTTATAATCGTCTTATTAGTTGTGATAATCCCAAAGACAACATCAAGAGATGAATTATCTGAAAATTGATATATTAGCCATGAGCTCTTGGAAAATGAAATCGTTTTTCCTATTAAATTGTTTAAATTAATTTCTAGAATGGAACCATTTATGTTATATGTTTCATTAATTCCCGGTATATTTAAAATGCCATATTTGCCAATTGATATATTTAATATTTTTAAGTTAGAATCATTTGTATTTAACAATAGATATGGCGTAGAATTATAAAATGTTAAGTTTTTTATTTTTATGTTTATATTTTTTAAAAATATAATTAATAAGTTTGTATTAATGTTATAAATAAGTATTTTATAGGCTCCATTTAAAACAAGGCTTCCCTCATAAATGTTATTATAATATATCGAATATATACCATTATTAAAACTTGAGATGCTGTTATTTTTTATTTCTATTGATGAAGAGGGATTATTTAATAAAATAGGAATGCTTTCCAAATTATATATTGGTAGAGAAATCATAATTAATATTAATATAAAAAATAAGATCTTCATTTTTACCTCAACTTATTATAGCATTGATGCAACGATTTCAGCTATCGTTCTTGTTAAAAATGATTCAATAAATGCAGCAACAGCCAACATTATAGCAGATATAAGTAAGAGACCTATAGAATTCTTATACATTTTTACTGGTCCTTTAGAAATCAAAAGTATGAAAACTGATGAAACTAGTGTTACAGAAGGTATTTCTATTACTCCATGAGGAACCAGCAGATAGAATAATACAAGAGGAGGATTAGGATAAGCTCCTGGCAAAACAAAACCTACTAAGCCACCGTTTACTGCAACAATTAATATAGGTATAACAATTGTAAGAGAAGATACCCATGTTATTATGGCAGTTTTTACATTATTTCCAAAAATAATAAATGGCAATAGATAATAGCTGTTTCCTAATCCAAAGCTTTGTGCGATTTGTCTAATACCCGATTCTTGACTTTGTAAATATTGACCAACAAAGGATTGCATAATAGCGTTGTATGATAAGATTATTATGATACCTACAATTCCAAATAGTGCAATTAATGTAATCCAAGTTCTTCTAAGGCTTTTTTCGTTTATCATCAAATCCACTGCATCATCTATTATACCCATATTTTATCACCTTCACCTATTATAATACAATCTTTTGGCAGCCTATCTCCAATTATCCACATTTTGGAAGCCGGCATTATTATAATTATTTCTTTATTTTCTTTACAATACTCTAGACACTCTTCATTTTTACAATTTAATAATTTATAATTTTCTTTAAGTTCTATAAATTTTATTTTTTGGCTTTTAATCATAATACCCCTAAAATAAATTTCAAAGAAAAAATTTATATTTTTATTTGAATTAAAGTAGAGCTAACAAGTGTATTTTTTAAATTCTTATACTAACATATATTTTGTTGAGGAGAAACTCAAACCCAAATATATAAACAAATTAAAATGGTAAGGTGTAATTCATGGAGAAAGAAGGTAAGGATTTAAAGAAAAGGAAATCAATATTAATGGATTTATGGAATGATTTAATAACTATATGGGAAAGTAATCCCAAAAAGGTAACAAGAGAATACGTGATAGAAAGGTTAAAGAACGAATATAACAAAGAAAAAATTTCTCCAATAAAAGGAGCTACAGATCCCAAAGATTTATATGATAAAGAAATGACAAGTTTATACGTATTAGGAAAATATGGAATGGGTCTAGAAATACAGTATCCTGAATTATTTGATTTAGTTTTTGCCCAAGAAATTAAGATGGATCAAATAAATGAAATTTTGCTATCAGATAATCTCGATGGAGGAAAAGATAAAATATTGGCTATAATTGGAGGGATTAATGGGAATACAATTGCGAAAATTATGAGACTTGGTGTAACAAAAGAATATTTTGGGTTTATAGATCAAAGATCTGTAGTAAAGCTTGCGGATTCTCTAAAGAAATTATTTCCAAATCAAGAGAATGAAGTCAATAAATATATGAAATTTTATGCCGCATTTAAAATTTCTAAGGCAATAGATGATGGAACTGTAAGAAATAGAATAATGAAAGAAGCTTTAAGGCAGGCATTAGCCATAGAATTGAATATTGATAAAAAGAATATGCCTAGAGATAATTACATAATGAAGGTTGCATCTGGCTCATTTAACATACCGAAAAAAGTAATAAGGCAAATATTTCCCTATAATAAATCAAAAAAATTAAATAAAAATGAAAATAAAAGTAATTAAATCTTTAATCCAAAAGCCTGTCTTACCAACTCCCTTGCTATAGTTAATCTTTGTATTTCATTAGTTCCTTCATATATGGTTGTTATAACTGAATCTCTTAGATATCTTTCTAATCCCATTTCTTGATCTACTCCATAACCTCCATGTATTTGAACAGCTTGTCTAGATATCCATTCAGCAGCTTCTGATGCAAAAGACTTTGCTAGGCTTGCTGCTATTATGAACTCGCTTCTATTAGCATCTGCTAGGCTTGCTGCCCAATAAGTTAATAACCTTGCAGCCTCTAATTTCATGTACATTTCAGCTATCTTTTCATCTATCATCTCGAAATTAATTATTTGCTGTCCGAAAAGTTCTCTCTGTAAAGAATAATTTAATGCCTTTTCAAAAGTTGCTTGAGCTATACCAACTGCTTGTGCTGCAATACCTATTCTTGTATAATCATATGTCGATACTATAACTTTGAATCCTTCATCAACCTTACCAACAACATTTTCTTGTGGGACCTTAACGTTATCAAAAATAACTTCATATGGTTGTTCTCCTCTCATGCCTATTACTTTAAAATGCTGCCCTAATTTTACACCTGGCCAGTTTTTCTCAACAACAAATACTGTAATACCCCACCATCTCTTATTTTGCTGTTGTGGATTTGTTCTAGCAGAAACAATGAAGTAATCGGCTTTTTCAGCACCGCTTATGAAAACCTTTCTTCCATTTATTACATAATGGTCATTTTGCTTTTCTGCTCTAGATTGTATACCAGCAACATCGCTACCCCCGCTTGGTTCTGTATTTGCATGGGCTCCTTGAGCTTCTCCTCTAGCAATAGGCATTATGTATTTTTTCTTTAATTCTTCGCTACCAAATTTTAATATTGGTACACCAAATAGATGGTTTACTCCAACTGCAACTGCAAGGCTAGGCACGATTCTTGCTATTTCTTCCATCATAATTGTTGTCATTAATTGGCCTCCACCTTGTCCTCCATATTCTTCAGGAATACCAATGCCAAAGAAGCCTTGTTCTCCCATAGCTTTAAATATTTCAGGCGGAATTTGATTAGTATCCTCTATTTCTTTCCATCTAGGTTCAACATTCTTTTCTAGGAATTCTCTAACAGATTTCCTAAATAATTCATGTTCATTATTTATATCTATTTTGAAGTCTTCAATGCTTTTGAATGGAAATACCATGCCCACCACCTACACTCCATATAGTTTAGAAATTGAGGAGGTATAATATTTACTTATTTTTATATATTCATTACTCTTTATCATTGAGCCTATTAATATTTTTATCATATTTTTATCATATTTTTATCATATTTTTATAAAAATAATTAATTATCAATGATTAGAAAAGTTTAAATAATCCCTACTAAAATTAAGAGAAAGGTGAATTGTTTAGATGCGGGATAGTGATGAGAGTTCTCGGCCTAAATTGAGGAAATTCTTGACATTAACTGATATATTTATGTTATCAATAACCGGCATGATAGGTTCTGCATGGCTTTTTTCTGTAGTAGCTGGAGATTATTATGCAGGACCTGCTTCTATTTTAACATGGATCATTGCCGGTGTATTTTTCATTTTTATGGTGTTTGGCTTTGCAGAACTAGGAGGAATTTTCCCATTTTCTGGATCGTTAGCAAGATATAATCACTATACGCATGGAATATTTAGCAACTATCTGTTAGCATGGGCTTACTTTTTGGGTGCAGTTACAACTGTATCCGTTGAGGCTATTGCAATAGTAACATATGCAAGTTCATATATTTCAGGTTTAGTTGGAGCGAATGGTCTTTTAACGCCATTAGGGGTATTAATTGCTGCAGGATTAATTTTATTATTTACAATTATACAACTAGTTGGTATTAATGTATTTGGATGGTTTAACAGATTTATAACTGCATGGAAAATATTAATACCACTAATTACCATAATTCTCTTAATATCGTTATATTTCCATCCATCTAATTTTGTTTCATTAACAGGTGGTTTTGCTCCATATGGAACTGCTGCAATATTTGCTGGTATGATTCCTTCAGGAATAGTATTTGCGTATGAGGGCTTTAGACAAGGGTTGGAATATGCCGGTGAAGCCAAAAATCCACAAAGAGATGTACCATTAGGAACTATATTGGCAATAGTTGTTGTTATAATAATGTATGTATTATTGCAAGTTGCATTTACAGGAGGTATCAATTGGAGCGCAGCAGGCATTACTCCAGGTAATTGGACAGGATTATATAATGCATGGGAATCGCACCCATTTTATAGTGAATTAGTTGCATCCGGAGTTCCTCTGCTAGCTATTTGGGCAATAATTTTGTTAATAGACGCTGCAATTTCTCCAGCCGGGACATTAGCAGTATATACTGGCTCATCAGCTAGAAATATATTTGGTATGTCAAGAGTCGGTTATATACCAGAATTTTTATCTAAGGTTCACAAAAAATTCAGAACTCCATGGATAGCAATTTTAATAACATTTGTTTTAGCAATAGCATTTTTGTTGCCTATTCCAAGCTGGTATTATGTTGTTAGCCTAAGTTCTCTTTTAACAGTCTATAATTATTTAACTGTTGGTATAACAAATCATGCATTAAAGAATCTTGCACCAAATCTTAAAAGACCCTATAAAGCTCCTGTATGGTTTATAACTTTTCCATTAGGTTTTGTAGCAGCTGCAATGCTTGTTTATTGGTCTGGTTATAGCTTAATTAATACAACAGTTATAGCCGTTGTAGCAGGTTTACCATTAGTCTTATTTGGACCATATAGAAATAAATTGAACTTACCTTTAAAAGAGGTGAGCATATTTTCAATATTATTATGGTTATTCCTCGCATTTATTGTTGCTGGTAATGTTTATTCATGGGGGCCATTAGCAAACTTCCCAGTTTATTGGGCATTATTATCTCTCTTGCAAATAGCTTCAATAGCATATTTATATTTAAAGAGTCATCACAGAAGCGTTAAAGCAACTTGGTGGTTGATAATATTTAATATATTGTCTGGCGTAATATCGTATTACGGTTCATTAGGAATATCACCTATAATACCTTATCCATATGATTATGTAGTATTTGTAGTTACAAGCCTTGTCGTCTATTTCATAGGTGTTAAAACAGCATATTTAACAAATGATTTAAAGGATGTTATTGAAAAAGGATTGCCTGAAGAATGATCTAATTTATATTTAATATTTTTATTTTTTTGAATATAAAATCATAAATTTTTCTCCAAACATTTTCAAAATAAATGACTAGTAAAGAAGACCAAATTCCAACTACTACACCTGCTAATAGGTCGCTGAAGAAATGGACTTGCAAGGCAAGTCTAGTATACATTATAATTAATGCGTAAATCCATGATAAATATTTTAATTTGCCTTTCTTAGTTGTGTCAAATATATATGTTATATAAAACGCTAAAACCGATACTCTAACAGTGTGACCTGATGGGAATGAGAAATAATCAGCATTAATTAACGATTTTAATAAAGACCAATGGGGCTGTATTTCATATGGTCTAGGTATCATAGTAAATGCTTTAATTAATAATGTAGCTATCATAGAAATTATAATTGCAATAATAAAGCTAACAACGTTTTTTGTAACATTTTTCCTTAATATTGCCTGCCCAAAATACAAAATTACCATATATACTATGAATGCCTCAAGGCTTGCTGTATCTGTAATAAATTTTATCAACAAATTATTCTTTAAATTAATATGGGATAAAAAATATGTATTTATACCATTAAATGCCTTAAGTTCTTCTAAAATGATCATAACAATTAATATTAAAGTTGCTATGATAAGTTTTTGGGAATTTTTCATTTTTATCACCAAAGGCCTCCTCCGTAAGGTCTAGGGAG
Source organism: Caldisphaera lagunensis DSM 15908 (assembly GCF_000317795.1). Classification (NCBI taxonomy): domain Archaea; kingdom Thermoproteati; phylum Thermoproteota; class Thermoprotei; order Acidilobales; family Acidilobaceae; genus Caldisphaera; species Caldisphaera lagunensis. The sequence goes on along the minus strand of NC_019791.1, from coordinate 1,135,455 downwards.
TTTACAGATTACCTCAATAGTTATTTTTATTTGGTATTATATAAATTTGCATCAAATAATGAAAGTTATAATATAATTAATATGATTAAAATTTTAATTTGAATAGATCATCAAGATATTTCAGAATATCTTAAAATCATTTCAGTTAGCCTAGTAATTCTATAATATATATGGTGTGTTCTAGTTTCTTCCTTAGGTTTAGCCTTTCTATGTTTGGCTTTTATTATTTTTTCTTTAACAGGAATTACTAATCCAAGATTTTCCAATTTTTCCAATATGTTTATTGTTTTATCCATATCTAATCCAAATACTTTTACAATAGTTCCAGCATGTTCATTTTCAGCCTTTCTTAAAAATATTAAAAGCTTTAGTGTATTATCATAGTTTGTTATTTTTTTAAAATATTCATTAAGACCTTCATAATTTTTTATTAGTTTTCTAATGGATAAACATGTTTCCCTAGTTAATTTATAATATGTATGATGCTTTCTTACTTCTTCTGCTAGCTTAAATTTAGCCTCGCTCCTTTTTATTGCACTACCTTGATGTCTTTCAATCAACCCCATTTTCTCAAGTTTATCTAGTTCATCAGTAATTATATCTATTGATATTCCTAAAATGGAGGCGATGGACCTACCATAGTCAACATTTGCTTTTTTTAAGTGAAATAATATGTAAAGATCTAAGGGAGAAATTTCATAAATCCTTTGCAATGTTTCTTTTATAATCTTTTCTTCACTTCCTTTTTCTTCCATTAAGTTTCATCTCTTCTTACTTATTTTGTTAGTCTATATTAAAATAAAAGAAGATAAATATTTTTTAAACGTTTATGAAAATACTTTAAATTAATAATGAATTTTAGTTTTTATAATATACATCATTCTTTATATATTAAAAGAATACATTAAAGATCTTGCTCTTTTGGATTAACCTTTATATCTTTAAATATTTTTCAAAACATATCTTTAATTGTGGAACAATGGAAATATTTGTAGGCACTTCGGGATGGATGTATTCTTGGAATAAGGGAAGATCACTTGATTGGTATATAAAAGAATCAGGTTTTAATACAGTAGAATTAAATGCTTCATTTTATAGGTTTCCATATAAAAATCAAATTAAATCATGGTCTGAAAAGGGATCCTCATTAAGGTGGGCAATTAAGGTTCATAAGTCAGTTTCCCACACTCATAGATTGAATAAAGATGCAATAGAGGTTTTTAAGAAGTTTTTGGATGCTTTTAGCGTTATGGACAATATAACCTCATTTTACTTAATTCAATTACCTCCATCCTTTAATAAAAACGATGAAAATTTAGATAGGTTACTTAGTTTTATAAAAGAAGCTAATTTGGGAAGAAGATTAGCAATAGAGTTTAGGCATAAGACATGGTTTAATGAAGACACAATAGATCTTTTTAATAGATTAGAAACAACTTTTGTTAGTGTAAGCTCGCCAATAATAGAGTATATAGCTAAAACAAATGATATAATTTATTTAAGAATGCATGGAAAAACTAAATGGTATTATTATGAATACAGTGAAGAGGAATTAAACTATATAGCTAAAACAATAATTAATTTAAATCCAAAAGAAGTTTACGTTTATTTCAATAATGATCTATGGATGCTAAGTAATGGTCAATATTTGATGAACTTAATGAAAAAATCTTAAAAGTCTTTATAATAAGAAATTTGTCCTTTTTCATCAATATATGTACCGCAAAATTTACAATGATTTCCTTTCATTTCATGACCACATATAGGACAAGGGTTCTTATTTGATTTATTTTCCAATTCATCATTAAAAATTCCTAATTCAAGACCTTTTTTAAATAAGTAGAAATGAGATAATGAAGGGAAGTTTATTCTATATTTGTTTTTATATTCTTGGATTTCTTCTTTTTTAACTTTATTTTTCCAACTTTGCAACAAAATTTCAGATCCTGTACCAATAGTTATTGGTGTTTTATTTCTTAAAGCAACGAATTCTAATCCTTTCCTCATAAGCCATAGCCTCATAAAATATTTTCCATAGATTTTGCCATTAATTTCGTTAATTTTACATTTTGTCGGAATACTTAAAGAAAGTTCTTTAGATTCATTGCTATATAATGGTAATATAGCCTTGATTCCCATATAATTAGATATTGGAATGGAATTGAAAAATGCATTATTCAACACATTTTTTAGCCAGTTATTTAAATAGCTTTCATTTCTATTTAATAAGAAATCGTAGCCAAAATAGAGTTCATCTCCTCCATCACCAGTTATAATGCAATTGCATTTAAGTTCCTTTGCCTTTTTAAGACCTAAGCATACTGAAACACCTGAAATTATTTCTATAGGATCAATAACTTTTAAAGAATATAAAACATTATTTAAACAATCGCCTATTTCTTGTTCATTTTTTATAATAATTTCATAATTCTCTATATTTAATTTATTTTTAACATAATCTATATATTCCTTATCTTTAGATTCATTGAACACTACTGAAATTGTTTTAGGCTTCTCATTTATTAAGGACATTAAGATAAATGTTGTGTCAATTCCTCCACTAAACAAGATGCAATCACAATTATTTTTTCGTGAATTTTCATATATAATTTTAGATAATTTTTCTGCATATTCAATACACATATATTTTCACTGTTTTAATTTTTATTCTCTTAATTTTTAAAGTTTTATTAAATAAATTATAGCTATTGTTAGAATTAATGTTATAATATATGAAACCAATATTAATTTTAATGCATTATTTATATTTTCTTTTTTTGGTAAATCATAATCGCAAAGTCTATAACTATTAATTTTTTCTAAACTTATTTTTAAAGCACCTGCAAAAGATGACATTGGATGGCCTGCATTTTTGCTTTCAGTTTTATTTTTATATTTTTTCCAACATGAAAAAAGAGATCTTAAATCGTTTCCTATTAAAACAGATGAAAGGGCAAATATGATAACAGATATTCTTGCTGGAATATAGTTTATTATTGTATCTGCTAAGGCGCTTACAAATCCAACATCTTTGTGTAATTCATCTTTAAAACCTAAGGACCCATCTAAAGTGTTGATTAATCTTTGCATTAGCGAACCTATAGGACCAAAAATTATTAACCAAAATAATGGTGATAAAATCCCATCAACAAAGCTTTCAGATAAAGATTCTATGGAAGCGGATGAAATATGATATTCATCCAAATTGCTTGTATCCCTTCTTACCAAGCCGCTTACAATATTTCTTGCCTTTTCAATATCGTTATTATATAAAGATTCCTTTACTTTTTTAACTATATCATATAAAAGTTTAAAAGATAATGATGTTTTTATTATATATGAAGAGGCTATAATCCAAAGTATGAAATTTATCCTATATAATAAATATAATAATAATAAATAAATTAATAAATGTGTTCCAATAGTTATAATCCATATGAAAAAACCTCTAAGTTTCGATGAATATGGTTTATAGAGTTTTTGTGATAAAATATATGATGTATGAACTGGATGTATCTTGTAGAAAACTCCTTTGTGATAAGGATATACTATATCTAATATTAAGGCCAATATTAATGATGCAATGATATATAATGGATTTGGATATAAGAATTTGGGCAAATAAATCATTCTATATTATCACCGAAATTAATAAAGAAGCTGTTTCAATAATCTCAATAGTAAATCCTATTACATCTCCATTTGCATAGCCAAGCCTTTTATTTGAATCAAATACAATAATAGGAACTAATAATAATGAGAAGATGCTTATTAAATAATATTTTGTTTTGGAAACAAAAAGCAAAATAATTATAATGATTAAGTATATTATTAAATTATACAAAAGTTTTTTCTTATTTTTAGAACTTTCAATAAACATGCTACCTAAACCTTGGTATTTGGGGGCATTAGAAAAATATGAAATGAGGTAACCAGATTCTATTCCGGTAACATATGATAATACTATTGAAAAAATATTTTTGATATTTGAAAAAGATGCAAACCTTATTATAATTATTAGTGATGTAAAAATAATTGCAAAGCTTCCTTTTCTAGGATCTTTTAATATTTTTTCCGCTTCTTCTCCAATTTTTCGTGAACCAATTACATCAGAATAATCTGAAAAACCATCTAAATTAAGTCCTCCAGTTAACAATAAATGAGATGCTAATAATATTGAACCATTTATTATAAAATTAAATCTGAGAAGAAAGAAGATTAAACCAATAATTATCCCTTCTATAAGACCTATTAATGGTGATAAATAAAAATATTCAGATGCCTCTTTAATATTATTTTGATTTGTTGGTATTGTTGTTAAAAATGATAAAAGACTTAAAAATCCTTTAATAGCTCTTTTCATTTAACACACCTTTTATTGAATTTAATAAAATCAGATTTTCATCATGTGTTTTAATTGAAATTCTAGAATACGATTTATCTAGCCCAAAAAATGTCGATGCATCCCTAATAAGTATCCCTCTCTTAATCAGTTTCTTTTTGAATAATGGATTTGGTATTTTTTCATGCCTTATAAGAATAAATGATGTATTACTTTTAAATTTTGTTAAATCTAGATTACTCATGATGAATTCCTTTTCTTTAAATATTAAATTGTTTGATAATGTTAAATATTCCTTGATGAATTCCTTTTCTTTAAATAATTTTATATAAAAACAATTTGTTACGGAATCAATAGGCCATGCTTGCAATGAAGACTCTATTTTATTTAAAATATTTTTATTTAATGAAATAACTTCTCCAAGTCTTAATCCAGGGGTTGAAAATGTTTTCGTTTGGCTTCTCACGATTATAATGTTTTCGTTTGGCTTAATTTTGTTGCAGCTTGATATTTCAACAAATGCTTCATCTACAATAAGTAAGTTATTTATGTTTGATGATAAATATTCTAAATCTTTTTCTTTCATACAATAACCTGTAGGATTGTTAGGCCTTGAAAATAAAACTGGAGAATTATTTTTATTAGCTATTTTAACTATTTCATCTATATCTATATATAGTTCTTCAAGATCAAGTTTTATTAAAGGTCTTATTAGTCTAATTCTTAAGTTTTTTGACATTAAATCAAAATCTCCAAAATTAGGTTCAATAATTATTAATTTTTTCAACTTTAGGGCTAATGGTATTAGAGTTAGGGCCTCATCGCTTCCATTAACTGGTATTATATTATCTTCATCAATTCCCCAGTAATCAGATAAAGCTTTATTTAATTTTTTATATGAAGGGTAATATTTGTAGACCTTATTTTTTATACAATTTTTTAATATGTCATCAGAAATAGCTGGAGGTCCATATGGATTTGTGGGTGAACTAAAATCAATAACGTTTTTGTTTGATGTACCACCATGATTTCTCTTAATCATTGCATATCACCTTTGCATTATTTAAATCATCTTTTGTGTTTATATTAATCAAATCTTCGTTTAACTTTAAATTTGTCCATCTATTTAAATCATTCCCCTTAATAATTGAAATGCCTACAGGTTCTCCTTGTTTATTTAATATTGTTATTAAATCTTCATTCATTCCTCTTGATAATAATATGATCTCTTCAATTGTGTTCTCTTTAATAAATGGTATATCTGAGGGAAAAACTATAATTGGCCTTTTCTTTATCATATCTAATACTATTTTTAAGTCTATCGAATAATCAATTCCTGTTGTATAAATTAACAATAGATCTTTGTATTTATTTTTTAAAATATATAAAAAATTTTCTACATTTTCAGATATTGCTATTATATTGAATTTAAACAATTTCTTAGTTTTATCTATTATATTAAATATCATAGGCTTTCCACAAATTTCAATAAAAGGTTTAAAACTTGACCCAAATCTCTTCCCTTTTCCTCCTGCCATGATTATTGCTATATCAGCATCAAAAACCATTTATTTTGCACCTAATAATTTATCATAAATTCTTGAGAGGGTAGAGCCAATTAATGCAGATACTATATCATCTTCAAACATAGGTAAATGAGAGAACTTTAGATTTTCCTTATCTTTGATTGTATCAACCCAATATGTTGAAGTTAGCCCCTTAAAACCTGATAAATAAATGCTTAGAGATGAGGCAAGAGCTTCATCAGCTATGATTCTTTTTGAATCTCTTTCAAACTCTTCTTTATTTAAATATGGAAATGTATTGCTTACCCCCCTTAAATCCAATTCTCTTGCTGCAATTATGTAGGACCATACGTTGGGATCCTTAAGCTCATTATTTAATTCGCTATATATCATATTATAAACAGTTTTTTCGTCTACGTTTGGTACTGGCGCTTTTTTATATATTATCATAGCTTGTTCAACTAATTCTTCTAGTGATATACCAAGTGATCTTTTTAATAGGGTTTGTTCATTGTTGAAAGAAACTAGTGTTTCATAAATTAACTTAGCTATAGCATTTCCATGATATGTTGCAAGCCCACTAAACATAAATCCATCATTAGATATTTCTGCAGCAACTCCTATTCCATCGCTTGATGTTCCAGATGCCCTTGATTCGCATCTTAACAATAAATCACTAGATGCAAGACATTTGGTTTCAGTTATTGTTCTAAAAAGATCAAGTAAGCCGTTAAGGGTTAATTTTATGTTAACCCATGATATTATGTTTATTGTACCTCCACACATTCCATTGAAGAGATCTTTTTGATATATGCAATTAGGGACTTCGAATCCAGCTGTTATTAAAGCCCCACCAAATTCATTTTCTTTAATTTTATAGTTTTTTATATCCACTGCTGTTAAAAAAACAGGTGTATTTAAGCTAAGGCCTAGTTTTTTTAAAACTTCTTTTTTAAATCCTTCAATATCATTTGTTTTAAAGTCTTTTTCGACGTGATTAATTAAAATATGTTTGCTCTTTGTAATAGCATTTATATGAACCGTTGTTAATATATTCATTTCTTTATCAAATTCTAAGATTAAATTGTTGTCAATTATTTTTATGTTAACCAAGAGATCTCAGCCTCTCATATTCTTCATAAATACTATTTTTAATTTCGTAAACACTCAATCCAAGGTATTTGGATAATATCATTGTTCCCCCTGCACCAACACCTTCTTTCACGTAACCTTCTTCATATAATTTAAGTCCTTCATACTTTGCATCTGAAAAATTAATATCCGATACAATAATTTCAATTCTTTTATCAATTTGTTCAATAAGTTTAAAAATGTTTGATTCTTTATCTTTTGCTATCCAACTTGTTGTTGCAATTTTTATTCTATTATCTAAATAGTTTAGTTTAGATAATATTGAAACAACTGCCCCCATCTGTGTACCTCCTGCTAATAAAATTTTTGATGAATTTTTCAATGAGCCAGCGGCAATTCCAGCCATTGAGATGTGGACTGGATCTCCAACTTTATCTATAATAGAAAAAACATTATCATTAGGATCTATTCTTTTTAATGCATTACTAATAACTTTTTCCTTTAAATCCCTTGGGTTCTTTGGTGATGCACTACTAATAAATTTCAATGCATTATATCCTAAGGCTTCCATTATTGCAGCAGCTGTAGTTGTTCCTCCTGGAATACTTTCTCCTATCAAAACAATGTCCTGCTTTGAAGATATTATTTCCCCCAATAGTTTTGATTCCTCAAATATATTTTTTGCAGTTCCATAGGGGAATGCATTAGAAGAATAGATGTTTTCTCCAGGAATAGAACTTGGTATTTTTATATGAGGAACCTTTAGCTTATAATATAAACCAGAATCAACAACAAAGTATTGTATATTTAATTTCTTTAAAATGGACCTGGTTATTACAGCAGGTGTCGGTAATCCATTTGGTGTAACTGGGATTTCTTTTTTCGTTATAGGGATTCCATTAATTACATATTCTAAATCAAGGGTTGGTGTATATAGTGTATCTTGGCTATTAGATCCTGCTATACTTATACCTTCTATGGTTGAAGTTTTTGTTGATCCTCCTACATATATTGCAACTGCTTTCATTTTTGCTCGAAACTGGATAGGGTAACCAGCAATATTTATATTTAAAATAAACGGAGATATTTTATAAAATTTTATTCAATTATCATAATGTTATCTGGCTGAAAACCCATTTTTATTAATATATCTTTTACTTTTTTTCTATGATCTCCTTGTAATTCTATTCTTCCATCTTTATAAGTTCCTCCAGCTGCTAATTCGCTCTTAAGTTTAGATGCCAAATCTTTGTAATTAACTTGTTTTTCATCAATTCCTTCAATAACTGTTACCTGTTTGCCAAACCTTCTTGTTTCAAGCCTTATTTTTATTATCTGTTCTTCAGTTGCAAGTTGCTCGCATATATCCGGCGGAAGACCTCCACAATCAACTTCTTTCGACATGGGTTTTATGAAGCACCTCACGGTATCTAGTTTTTATAAGGTTAATCTAGGAATATAAACCTTATCTTACAGATAACTTATAGGTGCACAAGGTGTCAGAAGACGAAGGCATCGGAGAACCAATAAGAGAAGAAAATGAAGAAGAATACTCAGGACCTTTATATGGTATAAAAGAAAGAGAAGTTTATTATATGTGCTTAAATTGTGGTTATAAGATAAGCAAATCGGAACTTGATCAATACCGCAGCATGCAATGTCCAAGATGTGGTTATAGAATATTTATTAAATTAAGAGCTCCTCCAACTCTTGTTAAGCCCAGAAGGGTTGATGCAATTTAATTAAGAATTTTTCTTGCTTAATGATATATAATTCTTCATAATTATTTCATTTATTAGCTTTGCAGCTAGCGAAGATGTTATTCCGCCTTGATCATAAGGTGGTGATACTTCAACAACATCTGCACCGACAAGCCTTTCATCGACTATTTGGTTTATAATAGTAAGTCCTTCTATATTAGTTATTCCTCCAGGCTCAGGATTTCCAACTCCTGGTGCATAAGAGGGATCAAATCCATCCATATCAATAGATAAATAAATGTGTTTGCAATCAACTAAGAATTTCTTTACTGAATTTATTGCATTTATTAAACCAACTTTATAAATATCAGAAGGTTTAATTGTATTTATGTTATTTTTAGATAGAGCATAATTTTTTTCTTCTTTAGAGTATGCCCTAACACCTATATAATTAATTTTCGTTCCTCCCAATAATTCTAAAGATCTTCTCATTACCGACGCATGTCCATTCTTTAACCCAAGATATTCATCTCTTAAATCATAATGTGCATCAATTACAATCAAACAAGGAGTAATACCTTGCTTTTTAAATGCTCTCATTGATCCATAGGTTATTGTATGTTCTCCTCCAATCATTATTGGAATTTTGTTTTCTTGAATTACATCACTTATGACCCCAGTTATCCTGTTTAAGGTTTCATTTATATCACCTATTACAATGCCTACATCTCCTTCATCAATTATGCCTATATCCTCAAGGTAAATATCTGAAAAATAGCTATTTGATTCTAATCCAGATGCAGCCTGTCTTATTGCATCAGGACCAAATCTTGTTCCTGGTTTGTATGATGTAGAAGAGTCAAAGGGAACACCTATTATTTCATACCTTGAGTTCTTATTATTTTCTAATCCAGCATAATTTTTTGATGATTTTGTTAAGTATATATCTTTCAAACTCAATTTCCTCACCTCACAGTAAATAAATCTATATAAATAAAAGTTTTGACCTATATAAAGGAGAAAAGAAGGGTTGAGAATTTTGCCAGATGAAAACATTTATGATAAAATAATAGATATAGCAAAGAGGAGAGGTTTCTTCTGGCCATCATATGAAATTTATGGAGGTCAGGCAGGATTCTATGATATAGGGCCATATGGTACTGTTTTAAAAAGAAAAATAATAGAGTTATGGAGGGAACTCTTTATTAAAGGTAATCAAGATACTGTTGTTGAGGTTGAAACACCAATTATAGGCCCATCAATTGTTTATGAAGCTAGCGGTCATGTAGAGAATTTTACAGATCCGATAGTTAGATGTAATAGTTGTGGTAGAATTTTTAGAGCTGATCATTTAATAGAAGAGAAATTAAATATGGATGCCGAAGGAATTGGTATAAATGAACTTAATAATATAATAAAGGAAAAAGGATTAAGATGTCCAGTTTGTAATGGGGAATTAGGTGAAGTTAAAACATTCAACTTATTATTTAAAACACAAATAGGACCTTATGAAGGTAACGTAGGTTACATTAGGCCTGAGCTTGCTCAAGGAATATTTGTTGCATTTAAAAGAATTCATGAATCTTTAAGAAATAAGTTACCTATAGGAATTGCTCAAGTAGGTAAAGTTGGGAGAAATGAGATCAGTCCAAGGCAAGGTATGATAAGGTTAAGGGATTTTACAATAATGGAAATGGAATATTTCTTTAATCCTAATAAAAATGAGTGTCCAAATGTTGAAAAATATTATAACGAAACCCTTAATATATTACCTTATACATACAAAGAAAATAAAAAAGGTTTCATAACTGTAACAGTAAAGGAAGCAATAGAAAGGAACTTTGTTATTAACCCTTGCATGGCATATTGGATGGTTATTGGAAAGCTCCTGCTTTTAAAAATAGGAGTTCCAGAAACAAATATGTATTTCTTAGAGAAGGGACCCAAAGAAAGGGCTCATTATTCAAGTCAGACATTTGATCATATGGTTAAGACATCAAGATGGGGTTGGATAGAAGTAGCAGGATATGCTTATAGGGGAGACTATGATTTATCAAGACATAAAAAATATAGTAATGCTGACATAGAGGTGTTTGAAGCTTATGAAGAACCTGTAGTTATGAAGGTAAAGAAGGTTTTATTAGATAAGGCATACGCGGGAAAGAATTTTAAGTCAAAAGCCTTTGAATTTATGAAGAAGGTTGAAGAATTAGATCCTGATTATGTTATAAGGGAAATAAATGAAAAAGGAAAAATTAACATAGATGGCATAGATGTTCCTAAGGAAGCCTTGATAATAATTGAAAAAGAGGAAAAAGTTGCTGGCAGAAAGTTTATTCCTCATGTTATTGAACCATCATTTGGTACAGATAGGCTTCTTTATGTGTTGCTAGAATATGCGTATAGAGAGGTTGATGGAAGGATAGTATTATCATTTCCTAGATATTTATCTCCTGTAGATGCAGTAGTTTTACCATTAATAGAAGATGATGAGAAATTAATAAATAAATCTAAGCAACTCTATTCATATCTTGCCTCAGAAGGCTTTAATGTTTTATATGATGATAATGGTAGTATAGGAAAAAGATATGCAAGGGCCGATGAAATAGGTATACCTGTTGCATTTACGATAGATTATCAAACACTAGAAGATAATACAGTAACTATGAGGGATAGGGATACTTGGAAACAGGTTAGGGTAAGCATTTCAGAAACAGCAAATGTTTTAAAGAAATTCATTTATAATTCCGCTGACCTAAGAGAACTAGGGAAAGAAGTAGAAACAAAAGGTTGATGGGTATGAGTGAAGAAAATGATAGTAAAAAAGTTAGTAAAGATGTAAGGCCTGAAAAGGCAGATCTAAGTAAGGCTTTATCTATAATACCACCAGCGTCTTCTCTTAAAGAAAAAGGAAAAAAGATAGTTGAGAGAAGATTAAGAATATCTTATGATGAAGGCGTTGATAAAGGGAATGTAAAGTTATCCAAGAAATTAGCTTCGGAATTAGGGATTCAGAAAAAGCTTGAGATGGTTATTGCAAGCAAAAAGAAACTAGTATTTGATTCGCAAATAGATGAATCTATTCAAGAAGAAACCAAGGTATTTGTTAATCCAGATGAAATGAAAGAAAAAGGTGTAGCTGATAATAGTATTGTGACTATTAGGGCCTTTCAAGAATAGCGGTGAAATTTTTGAGGAAAAAATGTGAAGATAGCTGCGAAACATATTCTATTATTTTGGAACAAAATTCAGAAAGAATTGCACAATTAATGCAAGAACAGATCTCATTAATTAACAATGGTAATGTTGCACATAATTCTTATTTATCAGATAAGAAAGAGGAAACTTTAAATGAACTCAATGAAATAATAAATAGGCTTAGAGAAATAAGGAATGTGATTTCCAGCGAGGTTGATAAATACTCAGACTTTATTGAGTGTTGTGATAATAAAAAAAGTGATGATGTGGAATTATTAATAGCTTACTATTTAGAGGCGGGCTCAAGAAAGGAAGAGGAGTTTTTAAAGAGTATCTCAAATGAAATAGATACAAAAGAAGACTTAGTTAACTTAAGATCCCTAATCATGAGAATAAAAGGGAATGAAAACTTCAAATTTATTCTTTAGATGTTAGTTTTTTCTTTAAAGTTAGGAATTAATAATGATATAAGCCTATTATCTTTTATATTAATAATCATATCGTTTTCTAGCATAATTGTCTCTTCTTCTTCATCTTTACTAAAACCTATATATAGTGTATCTCCAACTTTATCGTATTCCATCCAAATGTTTTCTGGATCTTCAACTATCAGATTCTTCACTTTTTCAACTCTTTCCATTTTTCTATCCCCATAATCTATGTATGAGAAAATTTTAAATGGATTATGCATACTTTTAATTTTATGGAGTTAAGGAATGAAAGTCCTTTTCTGCGAGGGATGGATTTTTATAGAAATTTTTATTTGTGTAAAAACTATGAAAAGTTAGCCTTGGTCGAAAGAGCGGGCCATATCCCCGGGATGGAGGACTTCAAGCTTGTGGAGGGCAAATCTTCTTTAACCTCACTTCCACATGGGGCATAACAAAAGAATCCGTTTGATAGAGTTTCCTCTATATGCGTAGATGAATATCGATGTGGCTCTAAAAATCAGGAAATTCTCATCGAGATATGGGGTATGCTACCTCTGTAAGGCGGGGTAGTTCGCTTTAGCAACTTTTTCCCAGCTCAAAGGAGGTTTTTTCTTTTGTTGTAAATATAATATTCGAAAAATTTTTATACTGTATTGTATATCTTTTTATGCAGTTAGGTGACCATTTTGAAGGAAGGGAATAAGAGATTAAGTAGTGGTGAAATAATTATTATTGCTATTCTATTAATAATACCATTTTTGGTTTACTTGTTATATCCAACGTATAATAAAGTAGAACCCACATTAGGAGGACTTAGCTTTTTTTATTGGTATCAAACACTCTGGCTAGCATTATCAGGTATACTATTTGCAATAGCTGCATATATATGGGATAGAAAAAGGTGAAATTTATGTTTGGCTTAGTTGGCTGGATAGTCTTTTGGGTATTATTTGCAGTATTTGTTTTTCTAGGATTTTTTGGATCAAGGTGGAGAAGAGGAGATTTAAGCCAACTCCATGAATGGGCATTAGCTGGTAGAAAATTAGGAGTAATTTTGGTGTGGTTTTTGGTTGGAGCAGATTTATATACTGCATATACTTTTGTTGCAGTTCCATCTTTAGTATACGCAAGCGGCGCTGTTGGTTTCTTTGCAGTTCCATATGTTGCTATAACTTTTGCTATTGCAATGTTATTCATGCCAATTTTATGGGAAAAATCGAGACAAAAGGGTTATATAACTGCTGCTGACTTTGCAGGTGATGTATTTAATAGCAAAACATTAGCTATACTTATTGCATTAACTGGAATAGTTGCTGAATTACCTTATATAGCATTGCAAATAGATGGTATGAGAGCGGTCCTTAGCGTTATGCTATTAGGCTATTCTGGAGGTAAGTTGGCGTCAGAGTGGGCATTGATTATATCATTTATTATATTGGCTGCATTTGTTTATACAAGCGGTTTAAGGGGGGCAACCTTAGGAGCTGTATTTAAAGATGTTCTCATATGGATTTCTATAATTGCTTTAATAGTTGTTGTCCCATTGAAGTATGGAGGATTTGGAGCTGCTTTCGCTGATGCTGCAAAAATTCATACGTTCGCAACAGGTCTAGAAACTTTAAAGCCTCTGTTTGCATCGGCATTTGTAAGTTTATTTATTGGAAGTGCATTGGCATTATATCTTTATCCGCACGCAGTAAATGGATCTTTAAGCGCAGAATCAGCATCTAAATTGAGGTTAAGCACTGCTTTACTGCCATTATATGGAATAGGCTTAGCTATACTTGCATTAATGGGTATTCTAGTTTATTCAGATCCAGCAGCGCTAAACATAACTAAGGTCTTATCGGGTTTAGCATCAGTTCCAGCGATTGCGGTAACAGCTTTCCCAGATTGGTTTGCAGCAATAATTTTGTTGGGTATTTTCGTTGGAGGTCTTGTTCCTGCCGCAATTATGGCTATTGCCCAGGCTAATTTATTAACTAGAAATATAATAAAGCCATTTAAGAAAGATTTAACACCTAAAGGAGAAACTGAAATATCTAAGTGGGCTTCAGTTGTATTCAAATTTATAGCATTAGCATTTGTGTTTTTGACTCCATTGACATATGCTATACAACTGCAGCTATTAGGGGGAATAATAATATTAACAACATTACCAGCAGTGTTTATAGGTTTGCTAACAAATAAATTGGATAAATATTCTTTAATAGTTGGATGGTTTGTTTCACTGATCTCATCCATATATTTAGTTTTATTGGCAAATCACTTTAAGACATTATCTTCTTCAACGTATTTAATATTGGGACATCCAATATACATAGGAATAATTGGTTTAGGAATTAACTTAGCAATAGTATTAATTGGCACTCTAATAAAATTTGCAATTAAAAAATAAAGTGTCAGCCCTCACACGGCTCTTCATCAAATCGGGCCGAAATCGGTCATCATCCACATAATTTTTATGCTATTTTCCACATTTTTTTGGCTATGATTTTTGTTGCAGCTCCTACACTATCTAGTATCTTTGGGTTTAGTTGATATTTTAAGCTTAGTTTTTTGTTTATTGAATTACTTAAGTCTACACTTAAAAACCAAATGTGATAAAGAACTTCCTTTGAACCTAAATACTTATCTCCTTGTATTAGTGGTTCAAAATAGGTAATCCAATCTAATGGTTCTCTGCTCCTTCTTATCAAAATTAAGAAGCCTGCTACTATTGGACCAATATCTTGATTTAACTTAAGCCTTATGGAATTATTAGATGAACTTTCTTCTTCTATTAATTTCTTTTCTTTCAATACCTTCTCAATTTCATTAAAAATCTTTTCAATATTCTTTCCTCCAATTTTAAGCAAGACTCTTTCTCTTTCTTGTTGAATGTTACCCTTTAATAAAATGAAATCTCCCTTATTTGATTTTTTGTATATTAATTTATAGCCTTCTTTTTCCCAGCTCATCATTTTCACCTTCTATATTATAACTAGAAAAGGTATTTAAATGATATAAGAGGTAATGGCCTCGCTCTTTAAGACGAGGAGATTAGATTTATTTCTTAGATTACTTTAAAATAATTTTTTAATACCTATTAATTCATCCCATTGAACTCCAAATGCTAACAAAAATTGCTCTAATGCCGATCTTATATATTCAACATATTTTGATGTATCTACTTCAGATAGCTTGGCTAACCTGACTGGTTTAACGCTTAGTTTATCTTTTGTTTTAATAAACGATATGACGTCACCTTTAGCTATATTAAAACCTTCTTTTTTCATTAATAATGCAGCCTTTACATGTTGGGGTGTGTTCCTTTCATATTCCCTCAAATCTTTACTTAACATAACTGTTATAGCTAGTTGATCTAATGTATACTCTTTCTTCCTTAGTTTTTGATATATTTCTTGTATTAGGTCTTTAAGTTGATTAAGAGTTTTTTCAACTTCTTCAGGACTATTGAGTTTTTGCAATATGTTTATAGCATTTTGAAATTCTAGCTTTATAAATTCAGGAGTATTGCTCTTCTTAGCTATAAGTCCTTTTATTGTTACTGAATTCGAATCATCAATACCTATATAATTTTTCTTTAGTCCGCTGAAAAGAACTATTTTAAATTTTTTATCTATTTCTAAATCTAATTCATATTTATCTTTAACATATTTTATAATTTCTTCTAATTTCTCTTTTTGTGGGTCCCATAAGAATAAGCTATCAGTATCGCCGTATAATATGTGAAGATTAAGTTCCTTTGATTTATTGAGTGTATCTCTTAGTATATTTCTACCGATCGCAGTAACGCTTTCGGCGACAGGCAAACTATAAAGGCTAAACGTTTCTGTCCCAAAGACTCCATAGCTTGCATTTATATAGACTTTCATTGCTGCCTGTACAGTATCATACCACATTCTTTCTTGGTTTGATAATTTTTTATCTTTGCTTTTCTTTTTATATATGTTTACTCTAAAATCCCTTAAAAGGCCTACCAATTCACTTGATATACCTTTTCTTTCTTTACAAATTACATGCCCTACCTCTGGTACTTGAATTGTTTCTCCATTACAGTTCCTTATATTTACTGTTTCATAGCTTAAATTCCAGTTTTTAATTATACTTGGATATAGGCTTGCAAAGTCTAAAACTAATACATTGAAATAAACACCTTGAGGAGGAGACAATACTATGGCCCCTCTATATTTCTTGTCTTTTATGATAGCCGTGCTCCTCGTTTTATCATTACCTTTTGATATGTCTTCCTTATTAGGTATCAATAAATTCCTTCTTCTATGTTCCCAATACAATGTGCTTTTTATCCATGCAGATACCTGGGTTCTTGAAACCTCTTCTAACCCCATTTTGCTAATTCTCATTATTAACATAAGTAAATTCCAAACCAAATTATTAGAAAATGTTGTTAATGATATTGTTAATATGGCATCTTGCAAGTTATAGCTTGCTAGCTCATCAATGTTTATATCATTTATGTTATCGCTTAATTTTAACTTTGACGATCCCAATAGAGATTCAGCAACAGCATCTAAACTTTTCTCTCTGTATTTATTGCTAAATGCGTAAGTCTGTAATGCCTTAATATCAAATAATTTGTGCAAATCTAAATGAAGGGAATTTTGAAAAGTTATATAATCTTGATGGAAAATTATTGGAATATCCCTAGGATCAACTCCTAATTCTATAAGTCTATTATAAATATAAGGTATATCAAAGTTATCTCCATTAAATGTGACAATAACAGAGTATTTGCTAAGTCTTCTTAACGTCTCTAATATCAAAGCCTTTTCCGTATCAAATATTTCAATTTCAGCATTAGGTAATTTACCTTTTATTTTTGAGCCAAATCTGTTTAAAATCAAGACCTGTCTATTATTTTTATTATCTGCTAAAGAAATAGATATTATTGGATAATAAGCTTCATCAGCATTAGGGAATTTACCTTGGGGGGTATATACTTCTATATCAATTGCAACTCTTTCTATATCTGGGGCTTTTTCTTCTAATACGGGTAACCATAAATATGCTAGTTCTTTTGTGCTGTCCTGAAAACTCTTTTCTACCAACTCAGACATGCTTTTATCTATTTCAACATTTTTTCTTACCCATCTATCGTTTACCTCGTATGGCATGCCCGGTATTAGTTGATTATCATAAATATAATTCAAGAAATATTTAATATCAGCCTCCCAAGCATTAAATCCTTTCTCTTTTAGCGCAATTCTTACATTTTTAACTGATAAAGGGTCTTCCATTATAATTTTAGTAAGCCTTAAATCAGTATTTGTTAATGGATTTTTTTTAATTACGTATGCATAGTTGCTAAATGATTTAAATTTGCTTAAGTCTAATGTTTGCCTACTATTTTCATCAGGCCTCATATCCGTTAAAAGATAAGGTTTATGGCCAGTTTTATCTATCCATTTCTTAATTTTTTTATCATTAGTATCATAAATTAATGCAACTGCTTTACCTATTTCCCCATCATATCTTACTTCTAATAGATATCCTGAAACACTGTTATAATACTTATCCTCTTCATTTAACCACCAACTATTTATTTCCCCACTATTTTTATTTATAATATCATAATTTTTATCTTCTTTATTGATAATTTTATTTTTATCTTTATCTATCATTTCTTCAACTTTAATTTCTTGTAATAAAACTGTTCCACTTGTTTTTTCTTCTATTATTTCAGTTTTCGTTTCATTCTTTTCTTCTTTAGGATTATCGTTAAACATATAGTCTGTTAAATCTCTAAACCTTTTTTTAACCTCATTTTTATTATTTTTATTGGTTATATTTTCCTCTTTCTTTTTTTCTTGAGTATCAATTTTTTTCTTTAAATCATTTAAAAAGTCATTTATATCTGTCTGCTTTTTAGATCCCAGAGCCCGCACCCTATATATGTAAGTTGTTTGAAATTAAAATTATTTTAATAAATTAAACTTTAATAAATAAATTATTATATAAATATATAAGTTTAATCTATTGTTTATACTTAAAGAACCTATATTATAGGTTTTTATAGTATGTGAAATTTTATGTTTAAGTGAAAAAGGTGTAAAGATTGGCATACATAGGTATTTATAACTTTGTTTGGGTTCAAAGTTATGAAGCTATAGTATATATATTAGGAACAATTGTAGCATTGATTATTTTATATTCAGCATGGGTTGGTTATAAAAGGTGGACATTTGGAGGAGAAAAAATAAAGTGGCCCTCCATTGGATATATTGTGAAGAATTTTATTCAATATGTAATATTTCAATGGAAAATTTTAAGGAAAAGGTTTCCAGGAACAATGCATGCCTTAATATTCTATGGCATAGGATGGCTTGCAGTTACAACAACGCTTAGAGCAATAAATGATCATGTAGTTGTTTTCTTAACTGGGGATGTATTCTTTGTTTACAAAATATTAGCAAATATAGCAGGTTTTATTGCTTTAGCTGGAATAATAATAGCGATAATAAGGAGAAAATTTAAATTAACAAAAAATTTACCCCAAGATCCTTATTACTATTTAGTTTTAGGAATGCTATTAGTTATATTAATTACAGGTTTCTTGGTAGATGGTATAGCAGCAGTTGCTTATAGATATACATGGGAATCTTATTGGTTTGACCCTGGAGGGTATTTGGTATTTTTATGGGCTAAAACAGTTCCGGTATCAGAGTTGCAAGTAATTTATAGAGCCTTATGGCTTTTCCATATGACATTGGCAATGGTTGCTATGGCATTAATACCATATACTAATTTATGGCATATTTACCCAGCTGCAGTTAACGTTTCATTGCAAAGAGAAGGTAACATACCAGATGGAATTAAACCAGTTATAGATATTGATGAAAGAATAGAAAAAGGTCAACCAATTGGTGTTGTTAAATTATCAGATACTACTTGGAAGCAAAGAATAGATTATGATGCTTGCACAAGCTGTATGAGGTGTACAAATGCTTGTCCTGCAAATATTTCAGGTAAAATATTGTCCCCAAGAGATGTTATCGTTAATCTTGCAGATATGGAACACAAAGGGATGTGGAATGAAAATGTTATAGGAACTAAGGTAATGCAAGTAAATCCTGAGGCAATATGGAGCTGCGTTACATGTGGAGCATGTGTTTACGAATGTCCAGTTACAATACATCATTTAGATACAATAATAGATTTAAGAAGGGGTATGGTAAGCACAAGTTCCCAAGATATACCTGAAGATGCATTAAATGCTTTATATAGATTACAGCAAACAGGAAACCCAACTGGGATGAATCCTGTAGAAAAGGAGCAATGGTTTAACGACCTCGCACAAAAGTTTGGAGATGATATAATAGCAAAAGAAGGAGAAGAATATGATTATTTGTATTGGATAGGATGCGTAACAAGTTATGACCCTAGAATAAGACCCGTTGCAGAATCTGTAATAAAGATTTTGAAAAATGCAGGATATAAAATTGGAATCCCATTAGAGCAAGGTTGTTGTGGAGAGCCTGCCAGAAGTATTGGCGATGAGGCATTATATGTTGAATATATAAAAATGAACTTGGAAATGCTAAGTAAGTACAAATTTAAGAAGCTTTTGCTTAATTGTCCTCACGGATTTAACAATTTCAAAAACAATTATAAGAAATACAAGGATTACTTCCTTAAAAATGAATCATTAAAAGGATATGCTGATTTGTTAGATAATTTAAAAGTAGAGCATCATAGTATGGTTTTATCTAAGCTTATTAAAGAAGGTAAAATTAAACCTTCTAAAGAGTTGAGTTATGCTTTAACATATCATGATCCGTGTTATCTAGGTAGATGGAATAATGTATATGATGAGCCAAGAGATGTGATAAGCAATATAAAGGGACTTAGAATTAAGGAAATGCCTAGAAATAGAGAAAATAGCTTCTGTTGTGGAGGTGGAGGAGGACAATTATTTTATGAAATTAAGAGAGGGGAAAGAATATCATCATTAAGGGCAGAAGAGGCATCAAAGACATTAAGTAATGAAAACAATAAGGTTGTTGCTGTTGCTTGTCCATTCTGTAACACAATGTTTAGAGGGGAATCCGGTAAGTTTGGATTTAATGTAAAAGATATAGCTGAGTTGCTAGATGAATCCTTAGAAAAGAAAGAAGATAGTTAATATTAATAGTTGTTTTTACCTTGATATTTGACCCTTATTATAATCATTCCATTCTTTTTACTAACCTTTGCTGTTTTTGGATCAATTAAAAATGGTATTGAATAAGTTCCTTTATATTTGTTTATTTTTCTTGCCCAATATGCTTGTCTAAATGCATTTTTCACAACTTCCTCTTTTATTTGGGCCTCAATTGTTATTTTGTTGGGTAATAGTTCAATATCTATTGTATTGGGATCGCTTCCTGGTAAATCAATAGTTATTAATAGTTCATCACCTAAATTATGCATGCTTATTATTGGAGTTATATACCCATTAGATGTCTCATATAATCTCTCATTGAACATTTTGCTTGGATTCAATGAAAGCTCCAAATCATCAAACAGACTTTCAAACCACGCATCAATTTCATCAGTTTCTCTCATAATATCTCTATACATTTTTAACATTCTTTTTCTTAAGTTTTCGAAGTAGTCGTATGACAATTGGTACACCCCTTCAGCTATATATTAGGGGTGTCCTGTACTCATATCCCTTTCCTACCTTTGCCAATACATCGTTTGTTTCTTTAGCTAATCCTTGCAATCTTAGTCTTAAAGTTTCAGCTTCTCTTATAAGTGGCGAAACATCTATATTTACATTAATAATACTTGAAATGATCTTAACTATTTCAGCAGCGGCCTCTGGATCAGGTATATCTGTAAAGGTGTCTGATAATAGCAATAAATTGTTAACTTTTCTTCTAACGGATTCCTTTAATATAATTGCATAAGGTCCTACTATGATACCATCTGGAAATGGTTTTAGATCATTTAAAAATGGTTCTATTAATTTTTGTGTTTCTTGAGTTGTTGTTAAATAATAAACGTTTGGTTTATCTATCTCTGCCCTTGATGGATTTCCAACACCGCTTATGCTAATTATATATTCTATACCTCTTTTTCTTGCAAATTCAACAATTGCAGAAGCTAATGGAACTATACCTGATGGAACAGGAGGGACATCTGTAATTAATACAGAAACTTCATTGTTTGAATATATTCTCATAGGGTATTTTATTGAATTGCCTTGAATTATAGCTGCAGGGGGAATATAGCCATAACTTTCTATTCCTAATACATCTGGTAATTTTAAAGATGTTACTATATGGCTTGCTGCTATTGGTCCAACAATTCCAGCATCTGGTAGACCTAATATTAAATATTTTGGTTTACCCAAGTCTCCATATTCTATAAATTGATAACCCAAAATCTCTTCTAGCGAATAGTTCATATTTCTACACCTTAATTAATTTTGTGAACTGTAGATTAAATTTGTTTAGTATTATCAATTGAATAAGATGATTATCAAAATCTCAGATTTGTAAGTTTATTAATCATTTGCTATCAAAAGTTTTTATACCAATATTATTAAAAAATAGTTTGTGAGAGGTGCTAAAGGATGACTTTAAGAGTATGGGAAGAACCTAGGGATAACTGCATAGCTGATATGGTATGTGTAAGTCTATGTGGTGATGTTTTTGAAATGTCTGATGTTGATGGCAAAGCTAATATAATTGCAAAATGGAGAAAAGATCCAGATAAAATAAATGAAGGCTTTGTACCAGATGACATGAAAGACTGTGTCGAAGCAGCAGTGCAAAGCTGCCCAACACAAATAATACATATGGAGCCAGCATAAAAAAATTATAAATTCAAATACATGTATATTTCATATGGATTTGGCATCATTCTTATCATATCGCTTTCATTTCTTTTAATCTCTATATAGCTATTTAAAAGTTCCATGCTAAATACAGGCTGTAAATATTCATTATCGCTTTCCAGTTCTTCTAAAGCCTCATCTAAGCTTTTTGGAAGTGTAGCTATGTTACCTTTTAGTTTTTCTTTAGGCATTTCATATACATCAAGTTCATAAGGATCTCCCGGATCAATTTTCTTTTTAATTCCATCAAGGCCTGCTAACAAGGTTGCTGAAATAGCTAAATATGGATTGCATGTAGGATCTGGGCTTCTAAACTCTATTCTTGTTAAGTTTTTCTTACCTGCAGTAGCAGGAATCCTTATAGCGGCACTTCTATTGCTATGTCCCCATACAAGATATACTGGGGCTTCATAGCCTGGGACTAGTCTATGATAGCTGTTTGTCGTTGGGGCAACAAGTGCTGCCAGACTTCTTCCATGATGTAATATGCCTCCAATGAAATATCTTGCTAATTGAGAAAGTTCATTAGATGTTTCATCCAAGAATAGGTTTTTCTTCATATCCAAATCCCATAGGCTTAAATGGAAATGAAGACCACTTCCATTATCTCCAAACAAAGGCTTTGGCATGAATACAGGTATTAAATTGTTTTGGATTGCTACATTCCTAGCAACATACTTAAATGTTATTACCTCATCTGCAACAAATAATGGATCCCCGGCTTTAACGCTCACCTCGTTTTGAGAAACAGCTACCTCATGATGTGATGCCTCAAAACCATATCCCATTTTTTCAAATGAGTTTATTATATCTTCCCTAGTTTTAGCTAGCTTATCATTTGGTTCAGCATGATGGTAAGCTTTCTTTGTTCTTAACGTTAGAGTATCAATATCCCAAGGTTGTTCTATAGAGCTTAATGAATATCCCAAACCTCTTATTGGATTTTCTATATCAATGCTAACAGAACTAAATAAAAAGAATTCAATTTCTGTTCCAACAAGCGGTGAAAATCCTTGTTCTTTTATGTAATTTGTAACTAGGCTAGCTATATATCTAGGATCTTTTTGATATCTTTTACCATAGAAATCATATATTTCTGTTAAAACTCTTGCCTTCTTTTCATTCCATGGTAGAACTGAATATGTTTTTTCATCAGCTTTAAGAAACATATCGCTCTTGTTTATTGGTTGAAATCCTTCTACACTACTACCATCAAAAGCCCCTACAAAACCTTTAACTTTTTCAACATATGATTTGTAGGGAACTGTAACTGATCTTAAAAAACCATTTAAGTCTATATACTGTAGGTCCACAAAATCTATGCCCGCAATTCCCAAACCTATTCACGGGCAAGATATAGTATATTTTTCGGATTAATAAGTGTTTCTACAGTTAATCTACTGTTTAAACATATATTAGTATATATTGAGATACATTATGTCCTTATAAGCAGTGATACATATTTAAGCTACCTCGTTCATATATTAAACGGTGAGCTTTTTGACCGAATTAGAAGATATGGAGGAAAATGAAAAGGTTGTTATGAGAAAAGTTCAGAAATTGGGTACTTCCTCTATGATAATTACAATTCCTAGGTCATGGGCAAGAAAGCATAGGATTAGTGTTGGTAGTCTTGTATCAGTTTATGAGGATGGAGATAGATTAATTATTTCTCCTAATAATGAGGGTTCTGTTTTAAAGGCAACATTTTCCACTCAACATAATAATGTGTGTAAGCATGCTGGAAGAATTATTTTATGTTCATATATCTCTGGCTTGGATTCTATTATATTATATTCTAATAGGCCTTTTAGAAATGATGTTATGGAAAAGGTGAGCGAAGTAGTAGAAAAGCTTCCTTATACCGAATCTGGATTATTAAGCGAATATGAGTTTGTAATAAACTTTAAGGAGAAGCCAGTAAACGTTGTTGATACACTTTTAATATATGGTAGAAGCTTAAGCTCTTTGTTATCTAAGTTAGCTGCCCATTTAGATGGGGCTAAATTAATAAAGAGTGAATTGGAATCAAATTATGAAGAAATGAAATTTTATAGTTATAAATTGCTAAGATTAGCAAGTAAAGGCCATGGGCAAAGCCTTAATGAGGAACATATAAATAGATTATTGGCTGCAGCAGTTGGGCTTTTAATACTTACTAATGATTCATTATATAAATTTGCAATTGATTTGTTAAACCTTTCAGATTTCCTTGATAATGAAGAGAAGGAAAGGATAAAGTTTTTGTTGCAATTATTAGAGGTTTCGATTGTTGCTTCTACATCTAGCATAAATCCACCAAGTATAAAGAAGGAAGAGGAAGCTTATTGGAAATTAAAGGCCATTTTAGAACTAGAAAATGACTTGAAGGATATAATAGCAAATACTTCAGGAACTTTTGGTTATTTATTATCAACATTAATTAATATTGCAAGAATTATAAATAATGTAGAAGAAACATTATTATGTTATTCAATATTTTCAAAATATTCTGATTGAATTTTATTTAATATTTTTTATCATTATATATTCTGAGCTTAACAAATAGTAATTGTATAAAGTTAGCGCATTATTTAATGTCGTTATATCACCTATTGTAGGCTTACCACCATTTGATAAATTATTTATAATTCTGTTTACAGAATTTACTACGCTTAATGCATTAGATATGTTTGATGTAAAATTATTTGGTAATCCTAAAATCATTCCATTATATTTAATTTGGTTTAAGGATTGATATGTTATGTTTATATAATAGCTTGCAAGCGTTAAATTGTATTTTGATGGGTTTTGTATAGAATTAAGCGTTAAGTTTACAGCAACGCTAAATGAAGTTTGAGCAATTTTATACTCTATCATGCTATTATTATAAATTATTAACTTATTTTGAATGACTTGTAAGGTTAATGTTTTATTATATATTGATAATAAACTTGTTGTAATATTTAATAATTTCTCTGTTGCATTTAGTGTTTTTTGATAATATGCAATTGCTTTAGATGCATTATTTAATGTAATTAATGATTGATTCAAATCATGTTTATACTTATTTAAAGAGGCATTCATTTGAGTATAAGAAATAACCCACAGCACATTTGTTAATATTAATGCTAAGACTAATGCTATGATTATATATTTTGCATTTTTTTCCATTTAAATTCACCTATGTTCTTATTGTTAAATAGGTTTATAAAGGTAATTTTTATTTACAATCTATTATTTAAAAATTAATTGTTAAACAAAAAGCTTTTATATCACTTATAGTGGCTAAAATTAAATAGCACAAGATAAGTTAGGGGATAAAATATGGTATGCGAAGGTTCACCTGAGGTTAGAGTTGGTAAAAAACCTGTTATGAACTATGTGTTAGCTGTTTTGACAACACTAATGGAACAAAACGTTGGCGCAGTAGTAGTGAAAGCTAGAGGAAGAAACATTACAAAGGCTGTTGATACAGTAGAGATAGTAAGGAGCAGATTTGCTAAAAACGTAAAAGTTAAAAACATTGATGTAGGAAGCCATGAAATAACTGTCAATGACCCACAGACTAATCAACAAAGAACAAGAAGGGTTAGCAGCATAGAGATTTGTTTAAGCAAAGAGTAAAAGTAATGCAGATATAAAAATTTTTTAAAGTTTTAACATTTTCTTAACGAAATTTAATATTATGTCATATGCATCTGAAATGCTTAGTTTGGTTGTATCGATAACTAAATCAAATATTGATAAATCTCTTATATCAATCCCATAATATTCCTTAAATCTTGCCCAGTGCGTATATTCTCTATAAGTTGCCTCTTCTATAGAATTTTCTAAGCTAACTTTATCCCTTGATAATATCCTATTTACCCTACTATTGAGATCTGCTTTAACATATATCGATATCGTTGGTAAATCCTTTAGTATCCAAGCTGCTAGATGAGAATCTATAACTATACATCCTTTCTTTGCCTCTTCTAAAGTTTTTTTATCAATTTTCAAATCTATCTCTGGATCCTTTTGAGCTATTTTATTTAATTCTATTAAATCTTTATTTAATTCTTTTGCAAGTTCTCTAAAAGCTTGACCGCTTGTATAATATCTTAATCCAAGATCTTGAGAAAGTCTTTTAGCATATGTCGATTTTCCTGATCCAGGAGGGCCAGATACTATAATTATTGGTTTTATTTTATCACAAATTTTCTTTTCTTCTTCCATTTTTTATCACTTATTTGGTTTGTACTTAAAATTTAATAAAAAAGTTTAACTTCTCTAATTGATAATAAATTGGTTAGGTAGAGAAAATGATAATAGGGATACTAGGGTTTATGTTGGTATATTGGTGGATAATGATTTTAGGGTCATTGGTAGCAGGAGTTATAGTTGCTTTGCTAACATTATCAGCACCAAAAATTGTTAGCAAAGAACCAGAAAGTCTATCAAGCTTAAGATATTCTATGGCATTATCAGCAATAGCAATAATTTTAGCTGGCATAGGAGTTTTTATTGGAAGTGCAGAATTATTAAGTTATGCTTTTGGACTACCTTTAGTAGGAAGTTCTATAGTTATTGGGGCAGTAATTTTTACAGGTTTCATTATAATACTGCAATGGCTTTTTTCACCATTTTTAATTAATCTAATGTATAAAACTCACCCTCCAAAAACACAAGAAGAGTTAAGATTACAAAAGAGTTTAGAAAACGTTGCTAAGAAAAGTAATATAAAAGTACCAAAATTAAGAATTGCCGAAGTTAATATACCAAATGCATTTTCTTATGGAAGTCCTTTAACAGGTAATTTTGTTGCTGTAACAAGAGGTATTATGGATATAATGCCTGAAGATGAAATGGAAGCTGTATTAGGTCATGAAGTAGGTCATTTAAGGCATAGAGATGTTTCCTTTATATTAGCTTTAAGCCTAATTCCATTAGCAGTATATTATTTAGGTCAAATACTTATATGGAATGGTTTATTAGGTGGAGGAAATAATGATAGGAATCAGGTAAGCGGTAATTTTTTGCTGCTTATTGTTGGAATAATATTAATGGCTGCTGCAGTTTTGTTTAGATTTTTGGTTGCGCACTTTAATAGACTAAGAGAATATTATGCTGATGCCAATAGCGCAATTGTTACGAAGGATCCAAGAAAGTTGCAAAGGGCCTTAGCAAGGCTTGAAGTCACATATGATTCGAGTAGAAGGCTTAAAAGGGAAGCAAAGAATAACTCAACAGCTCAAATGTTGTTTATTATAGCTCCCTTTGTAGAAATACAAGGAGGATTTTTCTTCAGCATAGATTATTCGAGGAAAGGATACAGAATAGATGATATAGATGAGGTAGTTGAAGAATTGAAACATAAAGAAACTGATCCAAGGGAAGAAATAATTGCTACGCATCCTCCAACACCAAAGAGGATAAGATTTTTGGATAACTTAGCTAAAAGGTTAGAATACTTCTAATCTTTTAGTTTATAGCTTTTTGTTTTTCCATAAACAACTTCTTCAATATATCCCATCTCAACAAGTTTTGAAAGTCTTCTATATAATGGGGTTTTTGGTATTCCTGTTTCACTCATTATTTGATTAGCTGTTGCGATGCCTCCAAGCTTTTTAATTGCATTTATTATTTGTTTATCCCTTTCATCAATACCTTCTTCTTTAATTTTTTCTTTTTTCTTTTTTCCTATTTTTCTTTTTCTAAATATTATTAATGATGCTATTATTAAGACAATAGCAGCAATAATGATTATATATAATGAGTAGTTATTTTTATGCAATGTTAATTGCTGGGAAGATAACGTATATTGTATAAAGATTTTTCCAGGAGGCATTAGTATAACTGGAGAATTTGATTGATAATAAACATTTATTGGTGTGGGGTTTATGTTTATTGGTATCGAATTTTCAGGTAGAAATATCTTAGTATAATAGCTTTCGCTTATATTAAAGCTCCATATCATTCCTTGTTTATTTACTACACCCAATGAAATATATGTTATGTTTAAAATACCTGTTTGATTTGCCAAAACTATTAGATCTGTTCCATTATAATCTATTGGCATGGTTTGGTAATTATTTATATAATAAGCTATATAGCTAGAGGGTTGTATTGTTGGTATAATAATTGCTTCCGGAGAAGTTACATTAATTAAACTAACTGATATAAAATCACCGGCATTATCAATATATATGTTATTTTCTATATAATTATAGCTATATGTAATTTTTATAGAAATCAGCATTAGTATTAATGCAACTAGCAACAATATTTTCTTGTTTTTCAAATTACCACCAAATATAATACATATAAAAATCTTATAAATTCTTAATTTCTTTTTGCTATAGGTGAGAAAATGTATAAGCTATTTATGACTAGAGAAATTCCTTTTCCTGCAACTGAAAAAATTAAAAAGATGTTTGATGTAACTATATGGCCTAAATATACTCCTCCTAGTAAAGAAGATATAATTAATAATGCCAAAGGAGTAGATGCTTTAGTAACAACTCTGGAAGATAAAATAACATGTGAAATAATTGAGAAGTTATCTCCAAATCTTAAAATTATAGCTCAATATGCTGTTGGATTTGATAATGTTGATTTGGAGTGCGCAACAAAACATGGTGTATATGTAACAAATACCCCAGATGTCTTAACTGATGCAACAGCAGATGTTGCATGGGCATTAATTTTATCTGTTTCTAGGAGAATTGTAGAATCTGATAAATTTGTCAGGAGCGGTAAATGGTATACGCTTGGTTCTGCATGGCATCCAACTTTAATGCTAGGTTATGATGTTTATGGTAAAACTATTGGTATTGTTGGAGGAGGTAGAATAGGTTATGCAGTTGCAAAAAGGGCTAAGGGTTTTGATATGAATATATTATATAGCAGCAGGAGCAGACATAAGGAAATGGAAGAATTAGGGGCCAAATATGTTGATATGAATACATTATTTAAGGAAAGTGATATAGTATCTCTTCATGTTCCTTTAACAAAGGAAACTGCAAATATGGTAAATGAAAACCTTCTAAGGCTTATGAAGAAGACTTCAATTTTAATAAACACTGCTAGAGGAAAGGTAGTTGATTTAGACGCGTTATATAAAGCATTAAAGGAAGGTTGGATTGCAGGAGCAGGCCTAGACGTTTATCCATCAGAACCATTAGATCCTAGACATCCAATAACTACTTTAGACAACGTTGTTTTGTTACCCCATATTGGGAGTGCAACGCATGAAACAAGGGCTAAGATGGCAGATTTGGTATATAAAAACTTAGAGATGTTTTTTAATGGAGAAATTCCGTTAACTTTAGTTAATAAAGATGTTCTAAATATTAGAAGGCCAGAAAAGTTGATATGAAATTTTAAAATACTTTCATTTATCTCTCACCCTAATTATTAATTATAATGGAATTTTGATTAATTCTCTTATTTACTTCAAATTGGGCTTAGACATGTATAGCCTAACTGGTATACAAGCTTTAGATACTTTAATTAACCCTATAAATAAAGGCAATATAATAGAAATATATGGGGATTGGAGAATAGCCTTATCTATATCCCATATGACCATGGCTTCTTTAACTAGATATGGAAAAGTAGGGGTAGTTTATATACAAGATTTTGGAAATTTAGATCCATATTTTGTAAGGAAAATGATAAAAATATTTGGAGGCAATTTTGATAATATCTATATTTCAAGGGCTTTTAGAAGATATGATATACCAGAATTGATAAAAAGTATTGAGGGGATAAACAATTTAATTTTAATAGATCCTTATCTTTTCTCTCCAGTAAGCCCATTAAACTATAATTTATTAACTCCTATAACTGGGGCTATAAAAGAAATTTCATCTAAAGGTATAACTGCTATAATATTTAATAGGGAAACATCTCTTGGAAAGTTTTTG
The DNA here is from genome assembly GCF_000317795.1 of Caldisphaera lagunensis DSM 15908. Lineage (NCBI taxonomy): Archaea > Thermoproteati > Thermoproteota > Thermoprotei > Acidilobales > Acidilobaceae > Caldisphaera > Caldisphaera lagunensis. The sequence continues at coordinate 1,105,430 of NC_019791.1, read as the reverse complement.
CCTGAAGGAGGTAAGTTTCATCACCACATATTGCATGCAATAATTAAGGTTTTACCTTATAGAAATGGGATAGAAGCGATTTTAATAAAGCATTATGCTAAGCTAACTCCCAGGATTTCTTATATATCTTATAAAGAATTAGGGGATGAGAGATTATGGGTAGGACAACACCTTCTACAAGAATGGTTATAGAAGATGAAATAAATAGGTTATTAAAAATACTAGAATATACAAATGAAGATAAGGATAAAGCAAAAGAAATAATAAAGGAGGCATATGATTTAGTTAGTTATTACCAATTTGAAACGTTAAGCGATCCATTAGAGCCTATAGTTCTTGGTTTAATCTTGTACATAGCTAAAAGGTGTAGTTAATGGGAGGTTTATTTTTAAACGCTGAATATAAAAAAGGTGAGCTTTTACTTTATTTTTTAAATAAAAATATAGAAAAAGTTATTATTAAAGATTATAGGATAGCATATGTTGAACCTGTTAATTTAAATGAGCTTTTAAAAATACTAGAAAATTTGGATTTTATATATGAGATAAATGTTGAGAAATGGCTATCACCGCCATATTATGATAAGGAAAGCAATATATTAAAAATTAGATATCTAGGCAAAAAAGAATTTATAAGGAAAATAGAGGAAAAAGGTCTTGGGATAAGTGTTAACAATTATATAAACGAATTAAATCTAATTCTAAAAGAAAGAGGGCTTAATCCTGGTTATTTTTATGATCATTTTAATAAAAAAGATGATGAGGGTCCTTTATATGAGTTGCCAGAAATAAGGTATGCATATATAACTTCATTAAACAAATATGGAAAAGAGGCCTCATGGTATGATATTAAATATTATAAAATAAAAACAAATGATAATGAGTTTATTATTAATAACATAAATGAAATTTATGATATAATAAAAAAAGAGAATATAAAAATTGTTATGGCAGATATAAATGCTTTAAATCAGATAAAAGAAAATGAAGATTTTATTTTAATTCAAAAACCTCTTGTAGGTATTTATGGCTTAATAGAATGGTCTAGGATTTCTGGTTTAACCTTAAAGCAAGCAAGCAACTCTTCTATTGGGAAGATATTAACTTCAGCTGAAATTCTTGAGGCAATGAGAAGATTTTATTTGATTAAGAAGGTTAAGAGGCTTGAACCTTGGAGGAGCTTATATGAATTGGAAAGAGCTGATAAAGCTGGTGCAATTTCTATTCCAAAACCAGGTATATATTTTAATGTTTACCAACTTGATTTTTCTAGCCTATATCCAAACATAATAGTTTTAAATAACTTATCTGCAGAAACTGTTAACAACCCTAATTGTTTAAATTATGAAATAAAGGGTATAGGACATAAGGTTTGCTTAGATAAAGAGGGTATAATTCCAGCAGTTTTAAGAAATTTAATAAAAAGGAGGGAAATTCTTAGACCATATAAAAATAATCCAATGTATAAGGAAAGGTTTGATGCAATAAAATGGATTTTGGTAGCTGGTTTTGGTTATTTGGGTTATAGGAATAGCCTATTTGGTAGTATATCTGCTTATGAAACTGTTACCTCCATAGCTAGAGAAATTATGAAGAAATCTTACGAAATTTCCATAAAAAATGGGTACAAGGTAATAAATTTTATTGTTGATAGCCTATTTATAATACCTGAAAAGCCTAAGGTAAGCATTGAAGAGCTTAGCGAAATGATAAGCAATGAAATAAAGATTAAACTAAGGTTGGAAGATAAATTCATATGGCTTGTTTTTCCATATACACAAAAAGGTTTAGGTTCTCCTGGCAAATATTATGGTTTAAGGGATGATGGATCTTTAAAAATAAAGGGAATAAATGCTATAAGAAAAAATGTGCCAGATATTATAAAAGAAGCTGAATTAAATGCATTAGAAATTTTAAAAAATGCTAAAAACGAAAAGGAATTTTTTGAATTATTAGGCAAGGCAAGAGAAGCTTATAATAAAATAAAGGAGAAATTGATTAATAATGATATAAAGGATGAGCTATTAATAATAAATAAAAATGTAAATAGTATAAAGAAAACACAACAAGTAAAGGCAAGTTCTTATCTATATGGTTTAAGCGATTCTATAAGCTATATAATAAACTATGATGGAAAGCCAATACCTATTGATTTTTATACTGGAAGTTATAATAAGGAATACTATTTAAAATACTTAGAAAGGTCTGAAAACGAGATGCCTTGGGTTTTCCATGCTCGCATACCATAAAAATTTTCTTAAAAATTCCTCTTTTCTCACATACAGAAGTTTAAGGCCCCCAACAATATTACCGCAGGTATCTACCTATCTAGTGCTATAAATTCTTAAGAATACTAAACCAATCTATTTACAAACAGGCCGAAAGGCCTAGGTGAATTGGAATGGCAAAGGGTAAGAAGGCCAAGAAAGAGGAAGGTGCTAGCTCAGAAAAGAAATAAAGAGGTTATATAGAAAGATAAACAATTGATTTGGTTTATTATTTTTTGTTTTTTGATTCTTTTTTAAAGTTTAAATAAAAAATTAAAAGGTAATAATTGTTTTATAAATTATGAGTTATTTAAATATTCCTCCCTGCAACATTTTTAATGTAGGATGCATAATTTATTTTGAGAGCAACGAATACATGGTGATCAAATGCTAAAGATGGCAATAATTCACACAAGAATAAAACTAGGGGCAAGAAGAACTAACATGAAAAGACTTGAAGAGCTAATAAATAGATTGATAATAGAACACGAAGATATCGATTTAATTTATTTACCAGCCTACCCATTAACAGGCCCAATTGTTGGTTATTATCCAAACCAAAAAGTAAAAAATATACTAAAGAACTTTGCAGAAAGGCTAAATGGATCTGAAATACAACAAAACCAGACATTCATGATTGTATCAAAATGGTCCCATGAATTCGGAATTTATATAATAGCAGGCCCTATAGTTGAGAGAGCAGGACCTAGGCTTTACTTAACAACATTTATGAGTAATCCTCTAGGAGAATTGGCTGGAAAATATAGAAAGATAGCTATAACTAGAAGTGAAGAAGAAAATGGTTTAACACCAGGGAAAACTGTTGAAGTTTTCAATATAAAGAAGAAAAACGCATATGTAGGCGTTTTTACTGATGAAGATCTGGGTTATCCAGAGATTTTTAAGGCATTAAGCTTTATTGGGGCAAACGTTATCATAGGTTCAATGCTTCCTTATGAATCGAGATTCTTTAAGATGAAAAGTGAAAGCGGGACATCTATGCTAACGTTAGATTTAGAAAGCATAAATAATTTCCTATCGGTAAGAAGTAAGGAAACAGATTTACCTGTTATATTAGTTGGTGGGGCTGTAGAAGGGGTTAACAACAGCGGATATGTAGCTTTTATGCCAACCATAACTTCTGAGCCAGAAATTGGTGTTGTAAAAGAGAAGATAATATCGTATGATGATATAGATTTACCCATTATAGTAGAGGTTGATACGAGCACAAAACCTGTTCAGTATGATGAAATAAGCAAATTGATATTAAAAAATTTATGTAGAAGAAATGAACTAAATGAAAAGGAATCGGACGAAATTTAGGCAATTGGTCCTATAACTGTTTTTCCAGCCCTTTTGTTTATTGCCTCTACTTTTTGATCAACTAATTTCTGTATTTCATTTATTTCATCATCAGTTAAATGAGCAAATCTTCCCTGTAGTTTTAAATATTCTTTAACAGGTTTTCTCTTCATTACTGGAAAAGTTACTCTGAAGTTATCGTGATCTATTTCATAAAGCGGGAATATACCTGTTTCAGTTGCTAGTCTAGATATAGTAATGCCTAAAGCAGGATCAAAACGCCAACCCGTTGTGCATGCCATTAAAACTTGTATAAATGATGGCCCTTCATTTAATACCTCAAGTCCTCTAGCAAACTTATTTATCATATCCATTGGATAAGCTGGGTTTGCTGTTGCAACATAAGGAATATGATGTGCAGCTGCTATACCTGCTATATCTTTCTTATCCCTCCATTCACCTCTCCAAACTTTCCCCGCTGGAGTTGTTGTAGTCCATGCTCCATGCGGGGTTGAACCACTCCTTTGAATACCTGTATTCATATATGCTTCGTTATCATATAAAACATACATAACAGGTTCTTTTCTTTCTAGCATACCGCTTAGGCTTTGTAAACCTATATCTACTGTTCCTCCATCTCCTGCTACTACAACAACTTTAACGTCTTTATTTTTATCCATTAACCCTTTTCTTTTCATTGCTTTTATTGCAGCAGCTATACCGCTTGCAGATGCCCCAGAATTTTCAAATGCTGAGTGGAACCATGGAACTAACCAATTTGAATATGGATATCTTGTTGTTGATACTTCTACACAACCGGTTGCATTAACTATTATTGTATCTTTTCCGGTTACTTTTGTTAACATTCTCATTATTGTTCCAGCAGTACAACCTGGGCATAAACCATGGCCGCTTATAAACAGCTCGTCTCTAGGTAAATCATAAAGGCTTTTTATCCTTAAAATTTTATTTTCGCTCATTCTCTCACCCCATAGAATATTGTTTCTTCATGCTTTCTTCCTTCATGCGCAAGTCTAGCTAATGCTAAAAAGTCTTCGAATTCAACAGTTCTTTGCCCAATACCTGTTACAACGCTTATTAAGTTAAGCTTTAAGCCTGATCTTACCATTGCACCTGAAATTTCATTTGCTAATGGACCTTGGTATGGTGCTCCATAACTTATTGCCCTATCTATAACTAGCAAATTTTTCTTATCACTTGTATACTCAATGAACTTTTGCAATGGGAATGGTCTATATACTCTTAGCCTCAATAATCCAACGTTTAAGCCCTGTTTTCTTATTTCAGGCAAAAATGCCTTTAATGTTGATGCATAGCTTGCATTTGTCATTATTAATGAATCCGCATCTTCGCACATATAACATTCCATTAAGCCATAGCTTCTACCAAATGTTTTTCCAAAATCTTCATCTGTTTTTTCTATAATTGGTAAAGAACCATTTATTGCCTTTACTTGCTGATATTTGAATTCATAATAATATTCTGGTGGAGTAATGGAACCTATACTAACAGGCTTATCGGGATCAAGTTTATATGGGTATTGTTTCTTTGGCGCAAACTTCAATACTTTTTCTTTATCTTCTGTAATAACAGGTTCTATTGTATGGCTCATAACATATCCATCGTATCCAACCATTACTGGTAATAAGACGTTATGATCTTCAGCTATTTTATATGATTGTATAACTGTATCATATGCCTCTTGAGCAGTATGGGCAAATATTATTATCCATCCTGAATCTCTTGCATTAAATAAATCGCTTTGATCATTCCATATGCTTATAGGCGCACTTAAAGATCTCATCGCAACGCTCATAACTACAGGCGCTCTTAATCCGGAGGCGATGTGAAGCATTTCATGCATCAGTGCAAATCCTTGGCTTGCCGTTGCGGTAAATGCTCTTGCTCCAGTTAAAGATGCTGATATTGCTGCACTTAATGCGCTGTGCTCGCTTTCTACATGTATATATTCTGCATCAAGTTCTCCTTTTGCTATGAATTCTGATATCTTTTCTACAACTGTTGTTTGAGGTGTTATTGGATATGCTGATATAACATCAACATCTAAGTCTTTTACAGCATTAGCAATTGCATGGTTTGTGCTTAAAGGTATAGCCCTTTTAACTAATTCTTGCATTTTAAGCCACCTCTACTGGAACCATTTCTATTGCTTTAACAGGGCATTCTTGGGCGCACATTCCACAACCCTTGCAAAAGTCTGAATTTACATCATAGCTTACCTTATACTTCCTGTTTTTCTTTGTTGTATATTCCTTATCTAATTCAATTATTGCATTATCAGGACAAACATACCAACAAATCCTGCATCTTGTGCAGGTTTCTTGGTTAATAACTGGAATTAATACCTTCCAATCTCCAGTTTTATATTCTAAGCTATTTCCAGGATTTACAACAATTCCTCCTGGAGCCATTTCCGTATATGAAACAAGTTTTTCCATTTAAATCGCCTCTTGTAATTTCATAACTAAAGTTGAATCATATGCCTCCTTAACTGCCATTGCATTTGATTCCCCAATCTTTCCATGGAATCTGTTCTTTAAAACTTCTATTATTGTATCAATCTTAATTAAATTTGTAGTTTTTATTACTGCACCCAAAATTGCAGTATTTACTATGTTTGCTTTTAACCATTTTAATGCTATGCTTGTTGCGTCAACTGTTGAAACGTTATAGCTATTAGGTAAATCAATCTTCTTAATTAATTCATCTGGTTTTAATGGCGTATTTGCTATAATATATCCTCCTTTTTTAAGCCCTTCCATGTATTCTTTCTTTAAAAGGCTTCTATCCAATATAACAACTACATCAGGATTTTCTATTGGAGTTCTAGGTATATTTGGATTATCTGTTATTCTTGTATAAGCCCTTACAGGGGCTCCTCTTCTTTCAGCTCCAAATTCTGGAAATGCCAAAGCATATTTACCTTCTATAATTGCGCCAGATGCTAATACTTCTCCTGCTGTAACAGCTCCTTGGCCCCCTCTTCCATGCCATCTTATTTCTATTGTAGTCAACTAAACCGCCCAGTTTGTTATATTAAATACAGAGATTAAATATTAAGCGATTTCTTGAATAAAAAATATATTAGTAAAACAAATTGATTATATGATTAAATAATAATTTATTTTTCTATTAGAAACAATTTTCATTTTATTTAACGCTGTTAAAGATATATAAGGGTGTACCTATACTGTATATATTTGAGGGATAGGGTGTGAGTCTAAATTCAACCAGGAGGATTCAAAGGTTAGGGGGTTCAAGTTTAATAGTTACGTTGCCTAAGCAATGGGCTAAAAAACTTGGCTTAAAGGTTGGAGATGAATTAATGATTTTAGAAGAGGGAGACCACTTAAAATTGGTCCCAGCAAATAATAAAGCAGCAATTAAAGCTGAAACAGTATCAATAAAATATAATGGGGTTGCAAAAATTGCAGGCCCAAAAATAATAGCTGATTGTGCATTTATACATGGATATAATAGATTAAATATTAACGTAAAGGGTTTAGATAACATTGCGTATGAGAACTTAGTTAAGACATTAAATGAAAATGATAAGGTAGAAAACGTTGTTGAAGGTATAGATAATGTTGAGGTTGAATTATTAAACCCTCAAGAAGATGATTCAAGTAAATTAATTAAAGAATTAAATTCAAAACTGCAAGATATGATAAGCATTGCAACTAATGGAGAAGATGTTAAAAGTGATTTAGAAAAAATTAGAAAAGAGGCTGAAGACATATCAATGACAATATTAAGAACATCAAAGAAAGAAGGAGAACAATTAGATTCAATTGCTTATGGCTTAATATTATCATTACCTAATCTTGTCTATACATATTTAGTTTTATCAAGCAAGGAAAAAATAATAAAGGATTCACAACAGTTAGCAATTGTTTTAAGCGATCTATTAGGAGGAATTGCATCAAGCAGTGGAAGGAGGATTTTAAATGCCGTTAAAATTGCATCTGAAAGTAAAAATAATGAAAACAGTACATTAGCAAGTATATATTCAATAATTGAAAGCATAGGGACAAAACTTATTTGCCCAGCTATAATAGATGAAAACATGGAATTGGATTTAGAAGAGCAATAATAAAGATTTATTTTCTAAAAAATATTTTTTTCTCGGTGGAAGAGTGGATTATATAAGGGAAATAGCAGAAAAATTAATCAAAGCAAATTTTGCAGTTGTTTTAACTGGAGCTGGTATCAGTACTGGAAGCGGCATACCAGATTTTAGGGGCCCTCAAGGGATATGGAGGGTATACGATCCAAATTTATTTCACATCTCTTATTTTTATGAAAACCCTTTAGATACTTGGAAGCTATTTAAAGATAATATGTATGAGAAAATTAAGGATGCAAAACCAAATAGGGCACACTATTCTTTGGCAAGACTTGAAGAATTAAACATTATAAAGGCAGTTATAACTCAAAATATAGATAATTTACATCAAAAGGCAGGAAGCAAAAAAGTTATAGAATTGCATGGTAATATGAAGTTTGCAATATGTACACAATGCAATAGGAAGTTTGATATAGAAACTGCTTTCAAAGAAGTTAAAGAAAATAAGGTTCCTTTATGCCCATATTGCGGCGGTTTATTAAAGCCTGATGTAATATTTTTTGGAGAGCCTTTACCTCAAAAAGAATTAAGAGAAGCCTTTGAATTGGCATCTGAAAGTGATTTATTCCTTGTTTTAGGCTCAAGCTTAGCGGTTTCACCAGCTAACCAATTGCCAATAATAGCTAAAAGCAATGGGGCAGATCTAATTATAATAAACATGGGAGAAACTGAAATTGATAACTATGCTGATATAAAAGTTGAAGGAAGGGTTGAAGATATTTTCCCAAAAATATGTAAAAAAATTGAGGAGATGATAGCATCACTTAGCAATTGTTAAATAATACTCCATGTATATACATTCTTTGTTTCTTTCTTTTCAACAAGGTTTAATTTCTCAAGCCTTTTTAGATGAGCTAATGTTTCTCCCATTGCAAAAAACCTTTCAGGATATGGATATTCTTCCCAAGAATTATAAGATGCTCTCCATTTAACTTTCTTTGCAATTTCATAGGCAGTTAATGAATTTTTACTTATTAACTTCATTATTTCATTTAACCTCTCTTCATGATGTTTAATTATTTCCTTTGCTCTTTTAGAAGGATTCAATATAGGTTCTTTATGTCCAGGGAAGGCTATTTTAGCGTTTAACGATGAGATTTTTTCTAAGCTGCTTAAATAGTCCCCCAAGGGGTCGGTGTTTTCATCTGTTAATGTTATTTGTGGTGTTATTGGATCAAGTATATGGTCTCCAGTAAAAATTATATCGTTTTCTTTGTTGTATAAATTTATTTGCCCAGGTGTATGACCAGGAACTTCAATTATTTTAAATTTTATTCCATAAAGATCTATTTCTGAATCATTGCTCATAGTAATCCAAGGAATTTCTTGTAAATCGTTTGTATATACATCAACTAATTTCATCGCAGGATGAAACTTTGAAATTTCATTTGCTTCACTAGGAGGCATACCATGATTAATGTAAATTTTTAATGCCTTAGTTATGAATTTATCAAAACCTCTCCTTAAAACTTTCTCATCCTTTAAACCTAAATAAAAATCCGATGCTCCTAAAGAATATAAAACTGGAGAGAGGGTTATATGATCAACGTGGAAATGTGTAACTATAACTGATTCCATTTCATTTATTTTATATCCATTTTTTTTAATTTCTCTAGATAATTCATGAAAAGACCTCATGTTATACATACCAGAATCAATTAGGCTGAAGGAGTTGCTATCCGAAATCATATATACATTAATATATTTAAGGGATTCTATAGGTATTGGAACTTTAATTCTATGCAACCAAGAGGGAAATTCAAGCGACGTATTTTCCAATTTATACACCTAATTTAGTGTTATTGCCTGGAGTTTAATACCTATTCCTATTTTCTCCCGTTAAGGAAAATCATTTAGAGCAGCTAATTCCCCTTTACTTTCTATATAGTTCCTTGTTCAAAAAATATGTAAGTTTAATCCATAATCCCATAATCCTTTTGTTTATTAAAAATTTTTGTAAAAAATTTGTCTTAACTTTTTTAATTTTCAAGTTTTAATTAAATATGGTATATGAAATGGTAACAAACCTGCCAGCGGAAGCAATTGCTAAGTTAAACAAGTATAGTGATGCAAAAACAGTTGAGGATAAAATTAAGGCATTAGAGGAATTTATAAGTGCTGTTCCAAAGCATAAAGGAACTGAAAACCTGCTTTATTGGGCAAGGAGTAGACTTGCGGAGCTTAGACAAGAAGAGGAAAAAGAGAGGAGGAAGAAAAAAGGTGGGGGGCCAAGAATATTTATTGAGAAGGCAGGAGCAGGTCAAATAGCTATAATTGGTCCTCCTAATTCAGGTAAGAGCAGTTTAATGTCTAGACTTACAAATGCAAAGGTCGTTATAAGCCCAAATCCATTTTCAACAACAGATCCCATACCTGGTATGATGCAATATGAAGATATACAATTTCAGCTAATTGATACACCCCCTATTATTAGCAATGAAGGGAATTATGTTAATACAAGGGTTTTGGCAATAGCTAGAAATTCTGATGCAATAATAATTGTTATAGGATTAGATGATGAAAACTATTTGAATACATTGAAAAGGGTAATAGATACATTAGAAAAAAGGGGTATAATGATATCAATGCAAAAGGGGTATATTAGGATTATAAAGCATAGAAGTGGTAATGGAATAAATGTAGTTTTTTATGGTAAGCCAAAGTTTACTGAAGAAGATGTAAAAAAGGCATTAAGCTCTTATAGAATTTTTAATGCAACAGTTGAAATATATGGTGAACCAAGTTTAGATGATATTGACGCATCTTTAATTAATGCAATAACTTATAAACCAACAATAGTTTTATTTAACAAAAAAGACTTAAACAATTTTAAAGGAGCTGATCTACCAAAAGATGTTTTATATAAGGTAGTTTCAGCGAAAACTGGTGAAGGTCTAGAAGATTTGGGAAAAGATATATTTAACATTTTAAAAATAAAAAGAATATATACAAAAAAACCAAATGCGCCACCAGATAAGGATCCTTTAATAATAAGGGAAGACGCAACAATAAGGGAAATAGCGGAAACGATTAATCATTCTAATATAAAATATGCAAAGATATGGGGAAAGGGGGCTAAATATGATGGTCAAAGGGTTGGGCCTGATTTCATACCGAAAGATAAAGATATTGTTGAGATAAGATTTTAAGATAGTTGCTTCGCTTTTTCTAATAAATCCTTCATTAACTTAGACATAAGAAAGCTTTTCCCCTTTTCTCTAGCCTTTTCCCTCATTTCCATGTATAGGGATTCATTTTCCGTAATTTTGTTTATTGCCTCTACACCCCCCTTTATATCATCTGGTCCTCTTAGATGTATACCTTCAACTCCATTTGTTATTAACCATTTTTGTCCATATACTGCGCTTGTTATAACTGGTACACCCCCATACATGAATTCTATTTGAGTTAATCCTAGGGCTTCCATTTTAGACATTATTATGTTTAAATAACTTGCTTTTATTAATGAAGCTTTCTGATCAACACTTAATTCACCTGTTAAAATTACATTTTCAAGTTTCTTTGATTCCTTATAAACCTTATCCCATTGATCACCAGGTTTGCCAGCTATAACAAATAATAAATCGTTATTGTTTTTAAAATGCTTAGCAATTTCAACAACTGCTAAAGGATTCTTCCTCTCTTCTATTGTGCCTAAATATGTTATGATTTTCCTATCTAATTTCTTTTTTACGAATTGCTCCAAAAAGAGGTCTGGTTTCGCATCATCTATCTTTTTGGCTTCATCATCATCTAGACCTCCTGGAAATATGTATATTTGTTTAGGATTAGCGCCTTGGGTAATCATATCTTCTCCTTCTATTCCGGTAACAACTAAAATTAAGTCTGCAGCCTTGAAAATTGATGGCAATTCAGTCATATTCCATGCAATTCTATAAGTCCTCTCTATGGGATCATATCTACCAGGCTCTGGAGGTTGGTAATGGGACATATGAGCATAAATAATCTTTTTTTCTTGCACTCCTATGCTTCCCATCAATTTTCTCCACAATATCCATTTAGCAGTATCTTCAGGACCATTCCATAAAGTTGAGTGGGTAACAATAAAGTTTATCCCTATTTCCTCATCTATTTTATTTAATGTTGTTATAAAATCCCTAAATGTTATTCTCCTAGGAGGCCAATTCACCTTCCTACTTAATACCCTTATCGTTGGTAGATCTATTTTAGGATCCCTATCAAATATTTTATATGGCTTTTCAGATAATTCTAAATCCCTTTCTCTTATTATTGGCTCATTATCATGATAAATGCTTGTTATCAAATAAGATTTATATCCTAACTTAATTGCCCATTTTAGCATCCTTTGAGCAACGAGTTCTTGGCCTTTGCTATTTGATGTTTGATACATGACAGGAAAAAAGTTAAACTCCATCTCAGGCCCTCCTTATGTATCTTGATATTATTAGGGCAACGAATGCAATTGCTAATCCCCATGCAAGGGGCTGTAGAAGAATCATTAATGGGGTTACGTCTAAACTCACTTCCCTCATAGCTAAGGTTATAACTGTTATATATAAAACAATTTTTATGTAAACGATTAGTATTTCAAGTTCTTGGCCCCCCCTTAACTTAGCTTCGCTTGATATATAGCTATCAAAAACATCTATTAAAATGAAACCTATTATTATTATAAAGACGAATAAGGCTACATAACCTAATCCTTTGGTTAATAATGAGGAGGTAATTCTTATTTCTGTAACATATGTTGATAAATAATCTATTGATAATATCACACCTGTTGCATATAAGAAATAGGCTATTAGATTTCCAAAAAAGTCTCCAGCGGTCATTCCAGCTCTTAATGTTATTCTCCCCATGCTTATATGTTTAAACCAATCATTGAAACCTGTTATTTCTAAGGTTCTCTTAACTAAAAACTTTACAAACTTACCAATTAAATAGAAGACAACTATTATTAAAATGAAAATTACTGCATCTATTATGTAATCAATAATCTGCATATTTTCTTATCGCCTCCGAAACCTCGCTAAATTCTACCATTTCCTTTACGCCTACATTTTTCAAATGTTTATTATATTGGTGTAAGACCAAAATTGGTATATCTGTTTTTTCAAATGCAGGTAAATCGTTTTCGCTGTCTCCAAAATAGATGGTTAAATCAGGATTAAAAAGTCTTTTCAAAAAAATAACTGCATCACCTTTGTTTAAGTTGCTTACTAATATATCAATGAATGGTTCACTTTTATACTTTATAACTTTTAATTTCATTTTTTCTGCTTGCTCAATAATTTTTTGAATGCTTTCTGGATAAGAAGAATTTCTCCAATCTATTGTTATTCCAGCTATTAAATTTGATGTAGTCTTCTTTACTTCAATCCTTGCATTACTCCTTATGATTTCTTTATCATTTTTTATGAAATTTATTAAAGTGGTGGCATCATCTTGATATTTTATTAAGTTTGTATCTATACAAGACCTGTTTTCATATAATATTTCTGCACCAGCTATGCATGAATACACATCTGCTTCAACCCTATTCATTAAAAAATCGCATACCTTTGTTGATACTATAGCTATTATGTTTCCTTTTTTCCTAGAATATCTAATTGCATTTAATATTTCATTTGATGGAAACGCTTTATCAATGCTTACATCAATAGGGCTTATGGTTCCATCGTAATCAAGCATTATCAATTTCAATTTTTTTCTCCCCGCATTGTACATTTTTATATATTTTCTTCAATTTTATAAGGTTTATAATAGGATATAATTTATTTTTTTTGTAAAATATTAAACTTATTTTTACCTGTGGGCTGCTATGTCTAGCAGAAAAGGGGGTTAACCCTTAAATACTCGATTAATACCAAATAATTAACAGCAAAAACAAGGTGTAAACATGATGAATTCGAGAGAAAAATATGGGGCTATTGCCTTATTGGCAGTAGCTTTTGTGTTAGTAATGGCCTTTGGAGTAATACCAATAAGTCATGCTGCTACTCCAGTAACAATATCATCAGGTAGAGGAGCAGAATTTCCAAGCATAGTAAGCCCTGGTTCAACTGTTGAAATTGCATTTAACTTTACTATAGCAGCACCATCATCTGGATATTACCAGTTATACCTTTATTATCCAACAACATCAGGATATGTCACTGAGCCTGTTTCTCCAACATTCTTCTTAGATTCAAATGCACAATATTTAGCTGTAAATGTAACATTAACTCCAAATGAGGTTCAACAATTTGTTAGTAACATAGAAAAGTATCAAAATATAAGCGGGTATGACAATTTAACTGTTTTCATTGCATTAAATACACCATATACTCCAACAATAACAACAACAGCTCCGGTTATAGGGACAAACCAGTTTACTTTATTGTTAACACCTGCACTTCAAACTGCTATAAATGGTACTAGAGATATAAGCTATTATACATTATATAATGTGACAACAAATAGAACGGTATACAAATTAAATGTTACATTGACTTCACCAGTAAGTAGCAATGTATTGCCTAATTATGGTTATAACAAAAGTACAACAAACGTTACTTTAATATTGAATTTATTAAATAGCAATTATATGAATTATCCAATAATGTTATATGAAAATCAAACGGAATACAACAAGTCACCTTCAGGATTTCATTCGGTTAGTAGTTCAGATTTACTATCAAAAGGATTTAGTAGCGAGATTTATTCAAGTAATAAAATATACTTAAATGGTGCATTATATCCAGCAACTGCTTTACCTTTGGTTACTAACGTGTTAACAGCTAACTTTGGTTTAGAATACTCATACTTTGAAGGTAATGTTTTGCAACTAATAGTCTATAATGCATCATCTCAAGTTAGTTTAACTGCAAAGAAAGGTTATGTTGTAGAATACTTTGAAGCTGCATCAAATAGTGTTCCTATAAAACCATCTACTTCAGGTAGTTTAACAGAAAATGTTACATTATATTCGCTTAGTAATTTAGGCGTTAGTGTAACTCCATCAACGGTCTTAAACATATTCCCAAGTACGCAGTTATCATCGCCATCAAGTTATGAGTTATATCCTGGCGGAACATTTTCTTATGATTTATTAGCAGCAAACTTCCCATCAGGTAGCAATATAACATCAACTGGAATTTACTTTATAAATCCTGTTAATAAAACAGTTCAAAACACAAGTGCCGCGATAAGTGGAGCTCCATTATTTTATGCATTAGAAGGCGATGAATATGCAGAACCAACTGCAACGCCGACTTATGCCCCAACTCCTACATCATCATTTACTGTAACTCTGCCTTTAAATGATCCATATTGGGGATCTCCTGTAATACTATATATAAAGACTAATAATAGTGTAATAACTTATGCGGTATCAACACCAGAGACAACATTACCAGAATTTGCTTCAGTATATCCAATTTATTACGTAGTATCAGCTGGTAGTAACGGAACTTTCAGTGAATTAAATACCACAGCAATATTATTAGGTCAGTACGTATTTGTTTATGGATATGGATTTTATCCCAATTTAAATGTTTCAAACATATCATATGTAACAAACGGAAGTACAGCTCCAGTAGTAAAACAGCTATTGTTATTATCAACACCAATGACTGGCAGTAATTTAGTAATGACAAACGAAAACGGTATATTCTATTTCGTTGCCCAAGTACCATATACAGGATCTATTGCCAACTTAGCAGTTAAAGCAGGTTCTTCTGGTTTACCGGTTTACTTTAATGTATCAACATTAAGCGTATCAAATGTACCTACATATAATAAGTTGAATTCATCATTACCATCATCAAAAATATATGCGTTAAAAACAGGAGATGCTATAATATATATAAACCCACAACTTGAATATGTTAAGCTAAACACATCATTGATGGTATGGTGGCCTGAAGTAGTACAAAACAAATATTACTACTTAGTTCCATATAATGCAACTCAACCATTTAGCTTAACAATTGCTGGAAAGAGCTTCTCATTTAGCGGAATAGCTCCTGTAAGTGATGGTGAATTCACAGCTCAAATAATAGGAGCAAATGCAACTGCGTATGCAAACTATCTTAACTTAACCAATTCATCAGTTATAAAATCAATTGATGTTACAAGTCAATTGGTTAATGGTTATGGATTTGTTACAGTAGAAGTTCCAAACGCAAACGGAGGAATAATTATATCATTAAAAGTTGCATCATATGAAAAGACGAGTAGTGGTATGGAAAGTGTTTCTGAATCATCTCCATCATATTCTAAGGTTAAAGTGTTAACAGCTTATGAAGTAATTGTTGGTAAAATGCCCATATATGCAGTTGATGAGGGTCCCACTTATATGGGTCCAGTAACAGGTTTAGATAACACAACTTTCATAGTATTAAATAATGTACCTATAACTGTTGTAGGATGGGGTTTCGTTCCTGAAACATCTCAAGGATTAGAATTTGAGGTTAATGGAGTACCAGTAGCAAATGTTTCAGCAATAGTAAATGGATACGCAGAAGGTACAATGTTTGTTAACCAAACTAATGGATTTATATTATCAGGAAGCGATTATAGTTTTACATTAGATCCAAGCAATGTTGAGATAGCAACTCCAACAAATGTGGTGCCTGCAGCATCAGAAGAGTTATATTACATAACACAAATAATAATACCAGTTAATGTTATATTCTCAGGATCAACTGTTTCAGTTGGTGAACCCTATATAGCATATGTATTGAATCCATTAATAACAATGCAAATATACAACTCTCAACTATCCCAGTTTACGAAATACTTTGCATTGGGCCCAAGCTCTACAGAGGCCTTTGTTTACAATAATGGAATGCAAATGGGTAAAGTAATGTCTGGACAAAACGTTGTTCCAACACCTCCAACTATGCAATCATTCTTGATAACACCACCTATGGTATCACAAGGTCAATTAATATTTGACTATAATGTATCATTAATATTCTTACCATGGCCTTCAGTATCAGCGCAAGCCTATGGTATAGGAGAAGCTGGTATAGTTTCAAATACATCATTTGAAGGTCTATATCAATCAGTTAGTGCGTTATCGACTCAATTAAGTAATGCGCAATCAAGCATAGAAGCAAATATAACAGAAGGCTTGAACTCCCTAGGTTCATCCCTATCATCTTCCATATCATCCCTAAGCACTTCACTATCAAACGTTAACTCCACATTAGAATCACAGATATCATCCCTATCATCTTCCATATCATCCCTATCAACTTCACTATCAAACGATTACTCTGCATTGTCATCTTCCATATCATCCCTAAGCACTTCACTATCAAACGTTAACTCCACATTAGAATCACAGATATCATCCCTATCATCTTCCATATCATCCCTAAGCACTTCACTATCAAACGTTAACTCCACATTATCATCTAAAGTTGCATCAATATCATCTTCACTATCATCATTAGAATCAACTGTTTCAGGTATAAGTTCCACAGTCTCATCCCTAAGTACAACAGTCTCATCATTAAGTTCCACAGTCTCATCCCTAAGTACAACAGTCTCATCATTAAGTTCCACAGTCTCATCACTTAGCTCATTACCAAGTACAGTCTCATCACTAAGCTCAACTGCATCATCTGCATCAAGCAGAGCCTTAAGTGCTGAATACTATGCATTAGGAGCATTAATAGTAGCTGTAATAGTATTAATATTAGCTGCATACATGGCCTTTGCTAAAATGTAAATAACCTTAATTTAAATAATTTTTTTAATTTTCTTTTTCATTCTTTTTGTGGGGTTAAGGTTGAGAAAGGTATTTGTGTTAGGATTAGATTCATTACCTCCAAAGGTATTATATGAAAATTATGGTAAAGGATTAGATTTTATTAGGGAAATTATTAAGGATTCTCAAAATTATTTAATGAAAACATGTCATCCTCCAATAACTGTGCCAGCTTGGATTTCAATGTTTACAGGTAAAACTCCAGGAGAGCTAGGGATATATGGATTTAGACATAGAAAGCCTGGAACTTTTGATTCCTATATTGTTAATTCAAATGATGTAAAAGAAAAAGCAATATGGGATGATTTGGGTAAAAAAGGGTTAAAAATGGGTTTATTTGGTGTACCTCCTACTTATCCACCTAAACCTATAAATGGATTTATGATAACAGATTTTAATACACCAAGTAAAGAAAAGCCTTATTCCTTTCCCCCTTGGATAAAAAATGAATTGCAAAATAATTTAAAAGAAGAACCAATATTTGATGTAGTTTATAGGACAGAGGATAGGGATAAGGCATATAATGATTTAATGGAAATGATTGATAATCATCAAAGAATTTTAAATTATTTAGTAAAGAAGAGCTGGGACCTTTTTCTATATGTTGAAATAGGAGTTGATAGAGCACATCATATGTTTTGGAAATATTTTGATAATTCTCATCCAAGATATGAATATCATGAAAAGTATAGCAATGCAATTCCAACAGTTTATAAGAAAATTGATAACTGGTTTTCCAATTTAATAAAACAATTACCAAAGGATACCATTTATGTTATAGTAAGTGATCATGGAACTAAAAGTATGATAGGCTCATACCCAATAAATCAATGGCTTATTGAACAAGGATTTTTAAAATTGAAGAAAGAAGTAAATAATGAAGGCACAGATTTAACATTTGATATTATAGATTGGAACGAAACAAAGGTGTGGGCTTGGGGTGGTTATTACTCTAGGTTTTTCTTTAACATAAAAGGAAGGGAGCCCCATGGTATAATAGAAAAAGAAGAAGTTGAAGGCTTAGTAAAGGATATTAAGAATTCAATAAACAAAATTAAGGGACCTAATAATGAAAATTGGAAAAATGAAGCATATTTACCTCAAGAAATTTATCCAGTTTCAAAAGGTGATGCTCCAGATCTAACAGTTTATTTGGATGATTTAAATTGGAGACCTATTGGAACTATTGGGTATAAAAGCATGTATTTAGAGAAAAACGATAAAGGGCCTGACGATTCAATGCACGATTGGTATGGAGTTTTTTCAATTTATGATCCTGAAGGAACGTTGAAAAAAGGAAATATGGGTGTCATAGAAATAAATAAAATTAGGCAGGTATTGGAAGAATTGGTTTTAAGTTAATGCTTAAATTTTCAATTATATTTTATTTTATGGGGGGTATGTTGATAACTTTAGCAATTGCAATAATATCATCATTGATTTCGTTCTTTGTAGCTTACATTTTAATAAAAGCATGGATAAATGTTGCAAAAAGGGAAGGGCTTGTTGGGATTGATATAAATAAAAAAGATAAAAGGGAGGTTGCTGAAGCTGGGGGCTTATGGGTAGTTATTTCTACAACATTTGGCTTATTAATTTTCGAGGGAATATATGTTTTCACAAAAAATAACTATTATAGCTTAAATGACCTATATTCATTAGTTATATTATTGGTTTTATCAGCATTCTTAGGTTTTATGGATGATATATTGGGATGGAAAAAAGGTGTTCCTCAATGGATTAGAATAATAGCAATGATTCCAATGGCTTTACCATTAATGATTGCAAAATATAATGCATATGTTTTATCAATACCATTTTTTAACAAGATTTACTTGGGTATTTTGTATCCCCTAGTTATTATTCCTATAGGAGTTTTAGGGGCTAGCAATGCCTTTAACATGATAGCAGGTTATAATGGATTAGAGGTAAGCAATGGATTGCTTTTATTGCTTTTTACATTAATTTTTAGCATAATAAAAGGATTATATTTTATTGCTTTTATTATTTTGATTGTAATAGGGGCAATGATTGCCTTTCTCCTTTTCAATTGGTACCCTGCAAAAGTATTTCCAGGAAATACATTTACATATGCTATAGGGGCATTTTATGCAGGTTTAATAATTATAGGTGATTTTCCAAAGTTTGGCTTAACTTTGTTTTTCCTATATTATATTGAATTAATTTTGTTTATAAGAGGATTATTCCATGGAATTTATAAGGAGAACTTTGGTAAAGTAAATTCTGATAATAGCCTAGATCCACCTTATGATAAATCATATAGTATTACTCATTTAGCAATAAAGGTTTTAAAGAAAGTTAAAGGAAAGGCAACTGAAAGAGGTGTTGTAATATTTATAATAATTTTACAATTAATTGTTGGAATAATTACGTTACTTTTGTTTATTTAATTCAAAAACTATAAATCCTTCGGAATTTGATACAAAATTTCTACTCATATGTCTTATTCCTTCTATGTAACCTTTTACTAAGAAAGGTGGATCAGTTTCCAATAAGATGAGATCATTGTTTGCATATATCTTCCCATTGTATTTTTCAATAGGATACCAAACCCAATCGTTTACAAATCCTTTAACATATTTTAAATCATAGTTTGTTTCCTTTAAATTAAATTCTTCAACTATTTTTTCATAATTATAGTCCTTCCCTTCAACATAATAAAATCTATCTATTTCTTTAAAACCTAAAGCCTTTGCCAACTGTATTGAAGGAACGTTTTTCTCATTTGCCGCTAGTCTAAATACACTTTTACCACTCATTTCCATCGCTTTTTTTGCTAAAGCTTTCCCAATTCCTTTTCTCCTTATTTCTTGCTTAACCCTTACCCCTTCAAACCATGCAAAATCATCAAAAATTCTTGCATGTATTATACCTACTATTTCTTCATTGCTAATTGCTTTGATAAATAATCCTTCATTTACCCATTTTTCAAAAAGCTCAGGCGTATAATCTCCCCATTCCCACGTATTTTCAGTTAGCTTATTTATTTTATCTTTGTCTTCTCTTTTGACTAGCTCGAATCTAATTGGTTCAAACAACTCAATCCCCTCATTTATTGTATACTAAGTTGTTCAAATATTTATATGAGAAATATTTATAAGTTCCGTATCGAATAATAGATACGGGTGAGAAAATTGGGTTGTGGTAGAAACTTCGGTTGGTATCCAGGTAATGGACCATTTAATTATTTACCACCATGGGAGAGGCCTGGGTATTATATGAGGTATGGAATACAAAATGTTGGGTTTGTTCCACCATTTGCATACGGTATTTCATTATCAAAAGAAGAAAGAATATCATATTTGCAAACAATAAAAAACAACTTAGAAATTGCTAAGACAAATATTGAAAAGGAAATACAAGATATAAATAATATTATTGAAAATTTAAAGAAGAGTTGATTTAATAAAATCAATTGTTTTCTTTAAACCCTCATTTAAATCTATTTTTGGTTCCCAATTCAAATCATTTTTTGCTTTTTCTATATCTGCAACGCTAAACCTTATATCATTTTTTCTAGGCTCATCATAGATTGGCTCAATGTAGACATTTAGAATATTTTCTATAATATTTAAGAGTTGCTTAATGCTTGTTTCTTTTCCAGTTCCAATGTTATATATTCCATTTGCTTTATATTTTATTGCATTTAAAAATGCGTTTACAACATCTTTTACATAAATAAAATCCCTCGTATTTCTTCCATCTCCATATATGATTGGTCTTTCATTATTTAAAATTTTAGAAATAAATATTTGTATTACTCCAGAATAGGGCCCCTTTTTCATTTTAGGACCATAGACGTTAAATAATCTTAATGCCGAACCCTTTAAACTATATTCCTTCATATAAGAAAAAAGGATTTCTTCTTCCATCAATTTTGTATAACCATATAAATTTATTGGGTTTTTCTCATCATCTTCTTTTATTGGCATGTGATTTTTTTCACCATAAACTGCTGCACTGCTTGCAATTGTTACATATGCATCAGTTTTTCTAGCCAATTCCATAATGTTAACAGTTCCCATAACATTTGATTTAAATGTATTTAAAGGGTTAATTCTGGATTCTTCTACATTTACTATTGATGCCAAATGTATTATATTAATTTCTTCTTTAATATTTTCAATAAATTTTATTTGATCATAATTAGATACATCAGCAATAACAATTTTTTTATTTCTTTCATAAGAATTTGATGAATATAAATTATCTATTATTAAAAATTCTTCTTTATTTTTATCTAATTCATCTGATATATTACTTCCTATGAATCCTGCTCCACCTGTTATTATATACATTGTTTACCCCAGTATAGAATTGTTGTAAGGATTTAATTGTTTATTTAAAAATTTTAAACTCTTAACTATTATTTATAATCGAGGAATTATGAGCGTTTCAATAAAATCTTTAGAAAAAAGCTATTCAAAAACAAAGATTTTGAAGGGAATAGACTTAGAAATAGATAAGGGAGAATTCTTTGTTTTGCTTGGATTCTCAGGATCAGGAAAGACAACGCTTTTAAGATGCATTGCTGGTTTGGAAAAGGTGGATTCTGGGAAAATAATAATTGATGGTGTTGATGTAACAAATTTAGAGCCTTCTAAGAGAGGAGTATCGATGGTATTTCAAAATTATGTTCTATATCCTCATAAAACAGTTTATGAAAACCTTCTTTTGCCAGTAGAAGATAAAAAGGATGCAAAGAAAAAAATAGAAGAAATAAGCAAGGCATTAGGAATTCATGAATTATTAGATAGAATGCCTTCACAATTATCAGGGGGGCAACAGCAAAGGGTAGCTTTAGCAAGGGCATTAATTAAAAATCCGAGGGTTTTACTCATGGACGAACCATTAAGCAACCTAGATGCTCCCCAAAGGATTTCTGCAAGAAGATTTATTAAAGAATTGCAGAGAAAAGAAAACATAACAACAATTTATGTTACTCATGATCAAATAGAAGCAATGGCATTAGCAGATAGAATAGCAGTGATGAAGGATGGAAAAATTTTACAAATAGGTAAACCTGAAGAGATATATAATGATCCTATAAATGAATTTGTTGGTTCTTTTATTGGGGATCCTCCTATGAGTATTATAAATGGAAATTTTATGAAAATTGATAAAAAAATTGGTATAAGGGCTGATGACGTAGTTATTGGGGATGGAGAACTAGAAGGAGAAGTTGTTGATGTAGAGTTTATTAATGGTAAATATCTTGTTCATATAAAATTTAATGGATCTGAATTAAGGGGTTATTATTATAAAAGAATTAATGAAGGAGAAAAAATAAAATTTGAAATAAAAAAATATAGGGTGTTTTAGATGAAATATTCAATGCCCTATTTTGCCTATATAATATTGTTGGGAATTGCACCTTTTGCTGCAACTTTCTTATTAGCTGGTGTTGGAGTTAAAAGCATTGTTTTAGTTTACAAGCTATATCCTATTTACCAAATAATAGCAAATACATTTATTTATACTACAGTAACATCTGTTTTAGCAACATTAATTGGTTTATTAGCAGCTATTGCTATAGATGCCATAAACAACAAAACATTACAGCTAATCCTTGCATTTTTAGTAATGTTGCCTTATACAATACCTTTTACCTCTGCAGCATTAATTTGGTCTATTAGTTTTTATGGCCCATATGGATGGTTTACTTATTTATTAGGTTTAAAATATGATCCCTTGCTATTATCTTCTACAGCAATGCTTGGTGTAATATTAGTAAGCGTTTGGGGATCAATTCCTATGTCATTTTTAATTATATTTTCTTCTTTGAAGTCAGTTCCAAAAGAAATAAAAGAAAATACATTAATGGATGGGATGAAGAAGAGCGAATATTATTTTAAGATTGCATTACCATTAATAGGTAAGGCTGTATTAATAGTATTTCTATTAAGTTTTGTTTTTTCCTTGGGCGCTTTTGATACACCTTATATTTTAACAGGTGGTGGTCCACTTTTTTCTACTACAACATTAGGCCTCGCTGTTTATACAATTTCATTTAAATCATCTTTAAGGCAGGCATTATCTGGAGGAGCGTTTGCAGCAGCTATTTTAGCTGTTATTGCAACAATACCAGCACTTCTTTATGTTAAGGCGTTGAGAGCTCAAAGAGTCCCATTTCCATCATTAAACATAAAAATAAATAACAAATTAATGATGGGATTAATAACAATATTTTTGTTTTTATTAATTTTCTTCTTAGACTTCCCAATTTATTACATGTTTTTGGCAGCATTTAGAACACCAGAAATGGATTTTACTTCACCACCAGTTTTGTTACCTGTTGGATTAACATCAAGTTATTTTATACAGGCATTAAAAGAATCAATACCTTATTTGATATCTACAGTTGTTGTTTCTCTTATTTCCCCTATAATTTCAATTTTACTTGCCTCTCCCGCATCTTATGAAATATCTAGGGGAAAAAATTCATGGATCTTACCCTTATCTATGTATCTATACTCTTTACCAGTAATGGTATTTATAATACCAATATATATATTTATTTCTAAAATAAATTTATTAAACACTTGGTGGGCGCTAATAATTACGATGCCATTATATGGAGCTTTGTATGCATTATGGCTTATGTATAATTACTTTACATTATTACCCAAATCATATGATGAAACAGCAGAGCTATTTGGTATAAAGAATAAGTTCTTAAGAATAATAATGCCTTTAAGTAGGCCTGCATTGTTTTCAACTCTTCTTTTATTGATAATTGGTTCATGGCATGCATTATTTGTCCCATTGGTTTTAACAGAGACCCCTTATAATTTTTCTTTTCCTCCAAAAGGGGCACAAACTTTATCAATATTTGCATTGCTAGCAATTGGAGATGTTAGCGTTAATTGGTCATTATTGGCTGCTTCAGCTGTTGTCACAGCATTACCTGTTATGATATTATCAATAATATCAATAACTAGGGTATTAAAAGGATCTTATAGTGGGGGAATCAAATTTATTTGATTTGTAAATAGTTTGTTAAATAAGTTTTTATATAAGGATAAGCTAAATTAATAACGGTGAAAAGATGTCCAAGAAATATAAGGATAGTGTATCTATGAAATTATTATCTTCAATTATTGTTGTTATAATAATTATAATTGGAGTTGCTGTTTTCTCTTTGTATTATGGAAGTAAACAAAAGTTATCTACATCAACTACAATACAAACTACATCGTCTTCATCAAGTCTACCCCCGCAGACAATAACAGTATTTATGTATAGCGGTGGAGGAGCTAATTTCCTTAATAAAACTGTAATTCCAATGTTTGAGAAGCAATATCCAAACATAAAAGTACAGTTAATAACAGTACCATATAGCCAATATTTCTCTGCAGTTTCTACAGCATTTCAAGCTAATTCTACTCAATATGATATAGTTTTATACACTCATGGAACTGCATACCAATTTTGGCCATATTTATTACCATTAAATAATTCAGGCATTAATGTAAGTGATTTGTTAAACGGAGCTATGGCAGATGGAGGTTATTATTATAATCCTACAAACGGTAAAAATGAGATGGTGGGTATATTATTTGGTTCAAGTTTCTATATTTTGGCATATAATACAAAACTATTCAATAATACACAATTGCAACAGGAATTTTACAATGAATATCACTTCAGCTTGAATCCATGGACATGGAAGAATTGGACTCAAGTTTTAGATGTAGATCAATTCTTTGTTTCTCACAATATAACTAAATATGGATTTTTAATTGCTGATAGTGCATCTGGAAATGATATAGATTATGCATATACTGCAGTTTATTATTGGTATTATGAAAACAACAAAACAGTTAGCAACGGTCTCCCATCTGGTTTGCCAAATTGGGGTATTTATTTTTACGGTATTAATTCAACAGGCAAGTTCCCAATGATAGCATTAAATACTAGTGTAGGGATCCAAGCTTTAATAACTTACAAAGAGCTTGTTAACTATGAACCTAATCCTTTACAATTACCAGTTGGTTATGATAATTTACCGGATCTAATTGCTCAAAATATTTCTCCTGGGGCATTTATGTGGAATTCTCAAATAGATGCCATACCAAAGAATTACAGTAAATATCTTGCATTTGCACCATTACCTGGAGGTTATGCAGAACCTGGACCCACATTTTTAGGTATAAGCAAGTTTTCAACACATGTGAAGGCAGCAGAACTTTTCTTACAGTTCTTGGTCAGTCCTCAAGTTCAAGTTCTATCATCAGTTCCTGTTTCAAAAATCGCATTTGAACAAATAATATCAAATACCTCAATTCCATATTTGATAAGAGAAAGATATAATGCAACATTGATTGCTTCCCAAAAAGCATATGCTGGAGTGGGAACTGGAGTTCCATCTCAAATTCCAACTTTAACTACTTATTTGGTTGATGGTATTTTCTCATATTTATCAAATCAAACAAATAATCCTCAAGAGGTAATGAATACAATAACTCAAAAATGGATAAATGCTCTTCAAGCATATTATAGTTAAAATTACTTAATAATTAATTGTCTAAATAATACTAGTAAATAATTTTTATTTTATTCAATTTTTTAAATGGATAGAAAAATTTATATACCTTGTATTACATAAACAAAAATGGCTTAATGGAGGTAGGAATTTTGGTTAGAAAAATACTTGTGGGAATTCTATTAGGAATAATGATGCTGAGCTTTGTTTTACCGTATACATATATTAATGGTAAAGCACAGACAACACAGTATCCAAGGTTAAATACAATAACAGTACTGACTTTTGGAGGAAATGATTTAAATGGATTAGAAGCTTTTACATCTGGATCAATACAGATGTACACATTCCCTATACCCCCTTCTAAAATAACTTCATTACCATCAAATGTCTCTGTTTATATAATGCCTGTCGGAATTTATGATGTATTATTAAACCCAGTGAACACTACTTGGGGATTTAATCCATTTATGTTCCAACCTGTTAGATATGCTGTTAATTATTTAGTAAATAGGCAGTTCTTCGTACAACAAATATTAGGAGGTTATGGAATGCCTGAGTATGGTCCATATGCTGGGGAATATGAGGCTTTAGCAACATCTAATGCAACTGCAAAATATGTTGGAATAACTTATAATTTAACATATGCAAATCAAACAATATATAATACATTAATCAAACACGGTGCCCAATATATAAATGGAAAATGGTATTATAATGGTAAACCAATAACAATTTATTTCTTTGTAAGAACTGATACAATTATAAGACAAGAATATGCATCTGATCTAATAAATGAATTAGAGCAATTAGGTTTTACTGTACAAACTATATCAGGAAACTTAGCTAAACAAAACTTGCTTATATATGGTAGTGATCCTGCAAATTCTACTTGGAATATTGCAATAGAATCATGGAGTGGAGGATACTCATATTATGAATATGGAAACCCAGTAGAATTTTATTCAACTTGGTACAGTGCAGTTCCTGCTACAAGCCAATTATACTTATCATTTGGTTCATATAATGATTCAGCTAGAGAAACACCTGATTTATTAAAAATGCAAACAGAAATTGATAATATATCTTTACAATTATTAAACACAAACTTCAATACATCAAAGCAATATTATAGTCTTCTAAATCAATTAGTTTCATTAGGTATGAATGAATCAATAAGAGTATTTATTGCTAGATCTTTTATACCAATTTATGGAAGCCCTACATTACAAGGGGTTCTTCCATCAATATATTATGGATCAGTACTAAATACTCCTAACTACATGACAATGTATACTCCATCAGGAGTAGCAACAATAGGGGTTAGGTATTTATCCCAAGGAGCTATGAATCCAGGCTTTGGATTTACAGATGCATATTCTGTAGACTTAGCTTATGCGCTCATATATCCCTTAAGCGAAGCTGGACCAAATGGATATACAGTTCCAACTGGTGTTATACTTAAGGTAGTTAATGAATCTAATACAACTAGCATATTAGTTCCACAAGATGCATTAGTTTACAACACAACTGCAAATAAGTTACAAAGGGTAGAACCAAACACATATGCACAGCTCGCAATAATAGCTAATTTTGCACCAATAATACAAAATACTAAGTTTGCTGATGGACAAAACGTGACACTTGCAGATATATTAAATATTTATTTAGAAGCTGCTAAGATGGTATCACCTAATAATTCAATAAGTGATTCGGCAGTTCAAGGATTCTATAGTTCATTTATAAATTCAATAAGTGGATTTAAGATAATAAACTCAACAGCAATAGAAATATGGGGTAATGTAAGATTCTTTGATCCATTATATGCTGCAGAAACATTATTAGGTGATTTCTTACCTTTGGGAGGTTATAGTCCAGCATCCTTATTCCCATGGCAATTATATTCAGCTATGAATAAATTGGTATCATCAGGAATGGCTGCATGGGATCAACCTACTGCAGAACAGAAAGGAGTAGATTGGCTAAGCATTGTTAACTTAAAAGACGTCTCTAATATATTAAGTGCATTGCAAAACTTCTCATCTACAAATTATATATCACCTACATTGCTTGAAGTACAAAACTTAAGTGGGGTCACATTAGTTACACCATCTAGTGCACAAAGCGGTTATCAAGCATTAATTAACTATATTAATACTTATGGGAATGCATTTGTAAGCAACGGACCTTTTATGCTAACCAGTTATAATGTCAATACAGGAGCTATATTAAAGAGAAATCCATATTTTAACATGACGCTGCCAAGTGTAGTATTGGCTACACCTATGATATACACAACTAGCATTAATGTGCCAACTATATTAACACCAGGGCAAACATTAACTGGAACCGTATCTCAAACACCTGATAATGGATCTAAAGTTTCGCAACAACCAGCTCCAAATGTTATAGTTTATGCTCAATTAATAGATAGTAATGGGAATGTTGTTAAGGTATATAATACAACAACAGGAGCTAATGGGAACTTTGAAATAACCTTACCAAGTAATCTACCTACAGGTAAGTATTATTTAAGAGCATATGCCTACACATATCAAAACATATTCATGTTCCCTGTAGTATATTCCTTATTTGTAGTACCATCAACCACCACAACATCAACCACAACATCAACCACATCAACCACAACTCCATCAACCACCACAACATCAACCACAACATCAACCACATCAACCACAACTCCATCAACCACCACAACATCAACCACAACTCCATCAACCACCACAACATCAACCACAACATCAACCACATCAACAACAACAATAATCGCAGTAGCAGTTGTGATTGTAATTATAGTAATAGTTGCGGCAGTTTTATTGGTTAGAAGAAGATAAATATAAATATCATTTTGCTATAAAAATATAAACCTATTTTTATTTTTTATTAAAATGCTACTGGGGAAAAATTATGGGTTATAAAGCATACCTAGTAAAGGAGATTATAATTTACATAACAGTATTAATTGCTGCCATGAGTATTTTATATTTATTTACATATCCCATTATACAAAAGTCTTTATTAGCAACAGTCAATACTGATGTCGCAGCTTTTAGATCTTCATTTCTTAAAAAATCTGCGGGACATGCTGTTAATATAACCCAAGTTAATTTATTAGCAGATAAATATAAGCAATCATTATTAAGTGCTTATGGATTAAATCAACCAATTTTTATAAAATATGCGATTCAAATGAAAAATTTGTTATTATTCAGGTTTGGAAATGCATATTTTTTAAGCGCTCCTTCTGGAAGTATAAAGGTTGCTGATATAATTGCTGCATATTTACCTTATACCATATTATTGTTCACTACTGGTACTATTATAGTTATTGTAATTGGTACAATATTAGGTCTTTTATCAGCTAGGTATGCAGGTACAGCATGGGATAAAATTATTCCAACTATTGCTATAATACATTCTAGTTTACCTACCTGGTGGCTTGGATTTCTTTTAATAGCAGCATTAGCATATGGTATAAAGATATTTCCTCCTGGAGGAATTGTTTCAGTTCCGCCTCCCAAAGAACCCTTTATGTATGCTATTAACTTACTCTATCATATGGCATTGCCTTTATTAGCGTTTTTTATAGTAAATGTTGGAGGATTTGCTTATGTTGTTAGAAGTCTTGTTATAAGCGTCACAAAAGAAGATTTTGTAACAACAGCAAAAGCAAGAGGTTTACCAGACTCAAGGATTTTATATAGACATATATTGAGAACTGCATCACCATCTATTTCAACTCAGGTTGCCTTGGCCATAGCAGGCTCTTTTGCTGGGGGTCTTACAACAGAGATAGTTTTTAATTGGCATGGAGTCGGATGGTTAACTTATGTTGCTATATTGCTAGAAGATGTACCTGTTATATTAGGAATTACTTTTGTTTTAACAGTAATTTTACTAATAGCTCTTTTCATTGATGAGTTAGTTAAGGGAATATTAGATCCGAGAATAAAAGCAGGTGAATGATATGTCTAATGAAGTAGGTATTAAATCATATATAAATGTATTAATTAAAAATAAATCAGGTCTTATAGGAATAATAATGATTATTATTTATGTTATCTTATCTATTTATGGTGTAGTTAATTATGGTTATGTTTCACAAGAATGGAAGAACATACCATATTGGGAAACTTATCCAAAAGTAGCACAACCAGCGTGGATGTCAATTTTTAATCCATCTAAAATATTTACTACAGTATCATATACATCAAAACCTAGTTTAATTTATTCTGGAAATGGGTTAAATATATATCAAATTACGTATAACTTTACATGGAATAAAGATGTACCTCCATCAGATGTAGTTTTTTATTTAAGTACAAATGGAAGTTTACAAAGCCTTCAGGTTTTATGGATAAAACCTAATGGAAATAATTTTACAATGTCGATATCTTCTTCTCCTGGAAATATAAATGATTTGGTATCTTTTTCTAGTTCAATACAAAGTTATATAGCTACTCAGGTTAAAACAGTTCCTTCTCAAATAACAGCTCCGATATTAAGCAAAGCATTGTTTGGTTATCCTGGGCCTAATTTATTGAATGGAACAGCTATGAAAGGAACTTATAAGGCAGTTGTTACTATAATCTCTTCTCAAAATGTTAAAATCTTATCAAATAGAATTTATTTAGAAGGAAATGCATATGGGTTATTTGGAACAGATATTGATGGGAGACCTTTAGATTTAGGTATATTATTAGGTTTTTCTAATGCATTGGAAATTGGTCTACTTACGTCAATTATTTCTGTTATAGGAGGGGTAATCGTTGGGGGTATTTCAGGTTATCTTGGTGGTAAGGTTGATTCAGGGTTAAATTGGTTAACGTTAGTAATATTAGTTTTACCTGCACTACCATTTTTAGTTGTCTTATCATTTGTTATGAGACCTAATCTTTTATTAGAGTCATTATTAATAGCATTTTTAAGTTGGCCATTTTATGCTATAATTGCAAGATCTGCAGCTCAAAGTATCAAAAATGAAGTATTTGTTGAAGCGGATAAAGTATTGGGAATACCATCTTATAGAACATTTTTAACTCATTTCATGCCAAGATTGACTCCATTTGCCATAGCATATACTGCATTAGGAGTCCCGGCAGCAATAATATTAGTGCAAACACTAGCATTTTTAGGGTTAGCACCATATGGTATATTAACATGGGGTACAATATTAAATAGTGCAGAATCAAACTTTGCGGCAGTAAATGGTTGGTGGTGGTGGATTCTCTTCCCTGGTATCATGATAATATTGGTATCTATACCTTTTGTAATGATAGGTTTTGCTATAGAAAAGGCAATTTTTGGAGGTAAGTAAAATGCCTATATTAAGCATTAAAAATTTGTCTATTCATTTTTATACACCAAAAGGAGTTAGGAAGGCTGTAGATAGGGTAGATTTGGAATTAAATAAAGGAGAGGTTATAGGAATAGCTGGAGAAAGTGGATCAGGCAAGAGCACATTAGCATTAGGGATAATGAGACTTATCACATATCCTGGAAGAATAGTTTCTGGGGAAATATATTTTAATGGAGAAAACATATTAAAAATGAGTGAAGATGAATTTAATAAGAAAATAAGATGGAAGAAAATTGCAATGATATTCCAAGGATCTATGAACGGTTTTACACCAGTTTTTAAGATAGGGGATCAGATAAGGGAAGTAATGGAAATTCATGAATATAACGGTGATTACGAATCAAGAATTAAGGAATTATTAAATATGGTAGAACTAGATGAAAGCGTCGCTAACAAGTATCCACATGAATTATCTGGTGGAATGAGGCAAAGGGCATTTATAGCAATGGCATTGGCATTAAATCCTGAAATACTAATATGCGATGAGCCTACAACGGCATTAGATGTAATAACACAGGCTAAAATAATAAATTTGTTAAAAAAATTAAAAAAAGAATTAAATTTATCAATAATATTTATAACTCATGATCTAGCATTGCTTTCAGAAATATCGGATAAATTATATATAATGTATGCTGGAGGAATTATGGAAAGAGGTAATTCATTAGATATATATAAAAATCCAAAACATCCATATACACAATTATTAATCGAGGCGATTGCTGATATAAATAAAGATTATATTAAAGGTATACCTGGATTTATGCCTGATTTGGCAAACTTGCCAAGCGGGTGTAGGTTTAGCAATAGATGTCCTTTTGTTATGGATATATGCAAAAAGAAAGAGCCTGAGCTGAAAAGATTGGAAGGTGATAGATATGTCTCATGTTGGTTATATTGATCCTAATTATATATTTTACATAAAAGATTTAAAAGTATACTTTACAAAAGGAGGTTTTCTATCAAAACCTCTTATAACAAAGGCTTTAGATGGAATAAACTTGAAGATTAGGAGGAAAGAAGTATTAGCATTAGTAGGAGAAAGCGGTAGCGGTAAAACCACATTAGGTAGAACTTTAATTGGGTTGCAAAAACCAACCTCTGGACAAGTAATTTATAATAGAGATGGTAATAATCCTATTTTAATAGATCCTAAAGCTAAGCATATAAAAAAGGTAAGAAGAGAATTGCAAATGATTTATCAAGATCCATACTCATCTATTGATCCATACATGAAGGTATATAATGCAATGGAACAGCCATTAAAATATGCAGGAATAAAATCAAAGGAGGAAATAAATAAGAAGATTGAGCAATCTCTAAAAATGGTTGGACTTCCATATGATTTGGTACAAAACTATGTTTTTCAATTATCTGGTGGGCAAAGGCAGAGGCTTAGCATAGCTAGAGCATTATCATTAGATCCAAAGTTTTTAGTTGCTGATGAGCCAGTTACCATGCTTGATGCATCATTAAAAGGGGAAATAGTTGAAGTTTTAAGCAAAATAAATAAGGAAACTGGTATAACAATTTTATTTATAACTCACGAATTACCAATTGCAAAGATAATTGCAAATAGGATAGCTGTTATGTATAAAGGAAAAATTGTAGAAGCAGGCAATGCAAAAACAGTTTTAACAGATCCATTGCATCCCTATACTAAGGCATTATTGGAAGCATATCCTAGAATTGATCCGACTTTAAAGGATACTTATAAGACAGTAAATGTTAAAGAAGAAGGAAAGATTGTTTCTAACGGTTGTCCATTTTATGATAGGTGTCCCTTTGCAACGCAAAAATGTCTTGAACAGAATCCACAATTAAAAGAAATAAGTTCAGATCATGAAGTTGCATGCTGGCTTTATTAAGAGAAGTGAAACTATGGAGAAATACTTTAAGGAAATAATAATTGGTTTTTTTATGTTATTGTTTTCTTTTGTTTTAACTTATTTTGGCAAAGCTTATCAAAATTTGTGGATTTTAGTATTTGCTATGTCGTTTAGTTTGGCAGGTGCATTAATAGGGTTAAGGGGGTTGGTTGAATTTTTAACAAAGGTTTTTAAAAAATAATAAGATAATTATTTAATTTTCTTCCATAGTAATAGTTATGGTGTAAGTTTTGAAAATTGCAGTGGTAGGAAGTAGAGGATTTGGTAGAGTTCACCTTTATGCATTAAATAAGTTGAAAAATGAGGGATATGATTTAAAGTTATATGTATTTAGTTCAGATAAAAGTGAAGCAGAAAAGTTGGGAAAAGAATTTATGGCTTCCGGCATATTTACCTCATATGATGAGATATTGTCATCAGATGTTGATATAGTTGATTTAATTGTGAGTCACGATTCACATTTAGATATGAGTGTTAAAGCAATGGAGAGAAAAAAACACGTTATCTTAGAAAAACCTATTGCTAGAACTGTAGAAGAAGCAACAAAAATAATTGAGAAAGCTAAAATTAGCAAGGTTAAATTTATGGTAGCAGAGAATTATTATTTTGACTCATCTATAAGAAAAGCAGTTGAGTTAACTAATAATGAACTAGGGAAGATATATTCAATTATAGTTAGATATTCAACATATAACCAACCAAGAACTTGGAGAAAAAATAAACAATCGATGGGAGGAGGCGCTTTAATAGATGGAGGAATACATTTTGTTGATGCTATGCTTAATTTAGGTGGAAGTTATGATAAGATATGTTCAATTAGCTATAAAACTTATGTAGATATGGAAGGGGAAGATACAACCGTTGCGATAATTAATTTCAAAAATGGGGCCAAAGGAACATTGATTTTCAGTTGGGGGATGAATAATTCACCTTTAGTTCCTGCTTTTGAAGTTTATGGAGAAAAAGGAACAATATATGAAGATCCTTATACAAGAAAAGTAGAAATATCTGGAAAGACTAAGTATGTAAGAAGGTTTGGTGATATAATTTATAATAATAATAGGGTTGAAATACCAGACTCTGATTCAATAAAAGATGAATTAAAGGGGTTTATAGATTCAATAATTAATGAAACACAAGTACCCATGCCTCCAGAAATAGCTTTAAGGGATTTAAGGGCGGTTTTAGATATATATGATTCAAATTGTTTTAAGCAATTAGCTTAGCAATTTTAGTATTTTTTCTTTGTATGGGGATTCATTTATAGCATCATTTAATACTTTTTTGTCCCTATTTTTCATATTTTCTGGTAAATTATTTTGCGCTTGAAGCCTCATTGCTATAACTTGTTTTGCAACATTGTCTGGCAATGATGATATTATTTTTAAGTTTGTCTTGCAAACTTCCTTATATTGATTATCATTAGCATATGTTTGAAGTCCTTTAAGAAAATCTGTTAAGGCATTAACAACTTGATCCTGTTGTAATCCTAATAATGATGAAAAAATACTTTTTAAAGTCTCCTCCCTTTTGTTTTCAGGAAGACTTAATAAAGATTTTATATCTAAAGACATACAACTCACCAAAATATTAATGTTGCCTAAAGATTAAATATTTATATATTTTATTTATATATCTTCAGAACTCAATTTTTTATAATTTATGCATTTTTTAGAAATTTCGTAATAATTGTCTATATCTCTTAAAGTTAATCTGATATATTCTCCATTTTTGCTTTTATGCATAGAATATTTTTTATAGATTTTAAGTTTAATTGTTTTTTCATTATATCCTTTAAATATTAATAAAACTATATCTTTAACTATTTCATTGTTGCAAACATCTTTATTTTCTTGCTCTTTATTTCTAATTTTGTATAGGCAATTAAATGCAATATCATAATAATTCAAAAATTCTTTATTGTTAAGTGATATTTTATAATCAAAATATAACATGGATTCTATACAATTTTTACCAAGTCCCTTTTTTATTAAACTTTCTATAATTTTTACTATTTTATCATTGCAATCTATACTCATTTTTAATCATTTAAAGGGTATGATTAAGGCTTTAAATTTTTTAGAGGCAAAAATATTTGTTAACTTATATGTATCTATATATCAAATGTTAAATAAAATTTTATGTAATATTGAAATAGGAGCATCTAAGAATGGAAAAGGTATCTGAAATACTAAATTCAAACCTTGAATGGTCTGATGTAGAGAGATTTCTTTATTATAGACCATATCATTACCATGTTTTAATAAAAAAGACAAATATTGGACATCCAAAAGAATCCGGGTATAAGCGATCCTATGGGGAATATAATGGAGAAAAATATGATTGGAGGAAAACTTTGATAGATGGAAGCTGTGCACATGTTAGAGAATATGATACATATTATATAGTGCATAGAGATAGGGTTAATCCAGATGACAATTTGATAAAGCATATAGCGCTAGATTCGCTGAAAAGTTTGCCAAAAATATTGCCATTTATAATTCCAATTCTTTTGTTGAGATATAATTATAAATTAGTTAAGAAAAAAAGATTGAGAAGATCTATTAAATAACATAAATAAATTAAAATATCTCATTTAAATTTCCTGATATTTTTGGTATATTTGCAAAGTACATTGTTAACCCCCCGGTTAACAATTACAAAAATATTTATCAAAAAAGATAATGATTTTTATAAATATTCATTTTTGAATGCAATCCTTACTAATATAATAATCATCAACCTTAACAAATGAATCATCGATTGGATTAAGGTATTTCGTACAATCATTTAAACCTGCTTTTATAAAAGCACTATGTCTATTTTTACATGATTCGCATTTTCCACAATGATATTTTTCGCTTAAATAGCAACTCCACGTATCATATATGGAATTTTCTAATATTCCATAACAAGTTTTTATTAGATCTGATTTTTTATATCCTTCTTTGCTAGGAGACCAAATCTCTATGTTCCTATCTCCTCTAAAATGACATATTTTAAAAGAAGATTGCAGAGATTCAATACATTCTGGACTACAATCTGGATATAGAGGTTCATAAGTATCTTCTCTAGGCTTAATATCATCATAATGGGAACCATAGATTATATAAATGTTTCCTTTATAGTTTTGTAAAATGCTATATGCATATGCTGTTGCTATTGATAACATTACAACATTCCTTATAGGTACAACAACACTTGGCATATAAGATTCCTCTACTTTTACACTATTGTCAGTTAATTGTGTTTCCTTCCAAAGTTCACCCATAAATGACATATCAACGACTTTATGCTCAACTATTTTGCCAAAATTATTAAATTTTTTAGATAAATTATTAAGTTTTTTTATCATTTCTTTTGCTATTTCGACTTCTTTATTTCCTTTTTGTCCATAGATGAAACTTAATACATGTACATCACAACCTCTTGAAAGCCATAAGGCAGTATAGCAAGTAGAGTCAGGTCCACCACTCATAATAGATACTGCTTTGCATGGCTGTTTAATGGTAGGTTTTATCCCTAAGCTAGACATTTTTGCATCCTCTTTTTAATTTAAGTTTAATATTTTTAACTTTAATCCTTAAAAAGAGTTTTATTGTTAAAAGGTTTAAGGAAAAAACTTAATATTTTGTATGATTGCTTATTATTTGGTGAAGAATATGAGTCAAGAAAAAGAAGTAGTTTATGTGTCAAAGGATTTATATGAAAAGATCAAAAAATACATTAAAGAACAAGGAACATTTAATTCTGTAGATGAATTGGTTGAATTTATGCTAAATGAATTATTGGATCAATCAACAAATGAAGTTATGACTAAAGAAGATGAGGAAAAGGTAAAAGATAGATTAAAAAGACTAGGATATATGTAATTTTTTAAATTTATTTAACGATTTATATGATTGATAATAGGGGGATTATAAACCATTTTTGATACTTACTATAACCTAAATGACATTTATTAGTTGTAATTTTGATTTAATTATTTATTAGGTTTATAATTTTGTTCTATAATAAATTATTTAATAAATCGTTCAACACTTTTTATAATAATAAATTTTTAAAGTATTATATATAATTATTTTTAACTGTTAGTAATCTACTTTTCGTTAATTTTTTTATTTATAAATTCATATAATTTATTTACATTTTCTTCTATAGAATTATTAACAGTATCTAGCAACAAATCGTATTCTTTAGGTTCTTCATATGGATCATCTATTCCAGTGAAATTTTTAATTTCCCCTTTTAATGCTTTTTTATATAATCCCTTTGGATCTCTTTTTATGCATTCTTCTAAATCGCATTTTACATAGATTAAATAAAAATCTGCTTCACTTTTTATGATATTTTTCACCTCATTTCTTACATCCTCATAAGGAGAAACAAAACTGCATATTGTAATTACACCATTCCTGGCTAAAATTTTTACAAAATTTGCTACTCTTATTAAATGTTTTCTTCTCTCTTCTTTAGTATATCCTGCATTTTGATCTATATTTTGTCTAAACCAATCGCCATCAATAATTTCTGCCTTATAACCTTCTTTCCTTAACCTTTCTTTAACTAAATTTCCTATAGTAGTTTTACCGCTTCCAGATAATCCTGTAAGCCAAAATACCAAACCTTTATCGAGGCATTTCATTTTTATCACAAATTATATTATAATTTTGCATATTTAAGTCTAACTTACATTAAATCGTATATACATTTTTAATTAAATATTATTAAACTTCTAATTAAATTTAATTAAGAGGTGAGAAAATGAAGCAGAGAGTTGGTGAACAAAGTTCAAAATACACGACTGTATCAATACCAATTACATTGTATGATAGGATAAAAAATTTAATAAATGGGACAGGATTTACTAGTGTTTCTCAATTCGTTATTTATGTATTGAGAGATGTCGTTGCAAGTATGGAACAGGAAAAAGTATCATCAAACATTTCTGAAGAAGAAAAGAAGGAAATTATAGAAAGGCTGAAAAAATTAGGATACATATAACGGTGAAATTATGGTTTCTAAACCTCATGGTGGGAGACTAATTGATAGAACTAGAACTGGAAAAAGTTTAGAAAGGCTGCAAGAAGATTCAGAAAAAATGTTAAAAATAAATGTAAATGAGGGAAGGGCTTATGATATCGAAAATATTGCTCATGGAGTATATTCACCTTTAGAGGGCTTTATGGGATACAATGATTATGAATCAGTTTTAAAAAATATGAGATTAGAAAATGATATTCCATGGACAATACCAATAATTTTAGATGTTGATAATAATGATATAGCTAATATAAAAGAAGGAGATGAAGTTGTTCTTAGTTATAACAATATCAATATAGCAATATTGAGGGTAGAAGAGATATTTTCATGGGATAAGAAGGAATATGCCTATTATATATACAAAACTAAATCAGTGGAACATCCTGGGGTAGAGAAAATATATAATAGAAAAGATAAAATTATTTCTGGGCCAATAACTTTGTTAAGAGATATTCCGGAAATTTATGAGAATGTAAGATTGTTTCCAAAAGATACAAGGGTTTTATTTGACCATTTAAATATGAAAAATATAGCAGCATTTCAAACTAGGAATGCCCCTCATATGGGTCATGAATATGTAATGAAAGCTGCATTAACATTTGTTGATGGCTTATTTATAAATCCATTGTTAGGTTGGAAGAAAAAAGGAGATTTTGTAGATGATGTAATAGTTAATTCTTATAAAGCATTGCTAAACAATTATTTTCCAAAAGATAGTTATGTGTTTAGCATTTTAAGAATGGAAATGAATTATGCTGGACCTAAAGAAGCAATTCATCATGCAATAATTAGGAAAAATTTTGGTGCTACCCATATAATTATTGGAAGAGATCATGCTGGCGTTGGCGATTATTATGCTCCTTACGAATCATGGAGAATTTTTGAAGAATTTCCAGATTTAGGAATAACGCCTCTTTTCATAAGGGAGGCATTTTATTGTAAAAAATGTAAAACTATGACTAATGATAAGATCTGTCCTCACTCAGATGAAGATAGAATAAAAATTAGTGGGACTCAAATAAGAAATTTGATAATGAAGGGAGAAAGACCGTCTGAATATATAATGAGACCGGAAGTGGTTGATGTAATTTTATCATATAAAAATCCCTTTTTCTAAAAACAATTCCAATTATAATTTTTGGCTAAGACACAATATATTATTAAACTAATAAATATTGAAACTAGTAATGATTCACCTAATATTATATATTTATTTATGTAGAAATTTAAATATTCTATTTTTAAATCATTTGTTATAATTGGAGAACCTGTTGTTTTATTAAATTGTATATTTATTTTAGTTGTATTAACGTAAGTTTTTTGATATGATATATTAATTTCTTTAATAAAACCTTTTGACACTATTGGATCATTAGATAAGGTATATCCAATAGGAAGTTTGTACCCTATATCACCATTTAAGGTTCCATTAATATAAAATCCTGCTTGATAATCATTATTTCCTATCGTCATTTCTCCCGTAAACCATAATCCCTTATCGTAATGGCCTTCATAATTAAGTGTAAATGGATATGATAATCCTATCATTGTCGTATAAACGTATTTATTTTCTATTATAGTTATTAGGTAACTCCATGTTGAATAAGGTCTATAAAGAAGAGAATAGCCGTTATAATTATCAACTCCTGCACCTATGAATCCTTGATAATTATTTAATCCTATTATATATGATCTATTATTGCTATTAAATAAGAAGCCATTCGTTGTATTGTTGCTTATAGATCCAGCAAAGTATAAGCTATTATAAGCGAAAATACTATCTATGCTTATTGATGATGGAAATGAAATTACATAACTATTGTTTTTAAATAATAATACATTATTGTTATTAAATGTTATAATGAAAGTATTATTATAGAAATATAATGATGAAGGAGTTCCCAAATATGTATCTACTTGATACAATTTTATCTGATTATTGCTAAAATTAAGAAATGCAATATATGGATTTATATTATTTAATCCTGTAAAAACAATTCCATTATTTAAACAATAAATATAATTTGGTGAAGAGTGTAAGCCCAACAAATAAATAGTGTAATTGCTTCCATTAAAAATTGCTATTGAAGGAATATTATTATAATAGCCCGATAATGCAATAAAATTTTCTTTATAACTACATGCACTTATGCTATTTAACCCATTTATTTCAAATTGTTTTCTGTTAACTATAATAGTTTTTGAGTTATTACTAAAAACAATCATAGGATTTCTATATGGCTCATAATATAACATGCTCATATTAGTTTTTACTAGAACTGCTTGATCTGTTTTATTATTGATACCATAAATGGAGAACATAAATGAAGAAAGTATGAAAAAAGAAAAAATAATAGCTATTGCTAATAGCCTATTGCTTAGCATTAATTACACCGTTAATTAAAAATGCCTTTTAATTAAAATCACGGCTATCAATATTACCAAGACTACAGCAACTGACCCTCCAATGGCTTCTTTTGTCATCATATTAGAATTATTACTATTAACAACAACGCTAACATTGCTTAAATTACCTATTGTTGTTTGATTTGGTTTAACTGTTACGCCTTTTCCAATAAGTGTAACTTTTACCATATAAGCAGAATTAACTTTGCTTGCTAATTGATCAAAACCATTTTGCTCTAAAATATTTGACATGTTTCCAATTAAATAGTCTATGCCTAAGAGGTTTTCTTTAGCATTTGTTGAAGTCTTAAATGCGATTTTAGGGGTCTCAAGACTATAATTTATTATTTTATTACCATATGAAATATTTAATGATAATGAGCTTGGAGTTAAAATTTCATAATTGTTGTTTATATATTTAATAATTTCTACAGATGCGTTTAATGCATTTTTAATTATTGAAATGTTGAATTGAGAAATTTGTGGTATATTGTTTAAATTTAGATTAGAATATGAAGGAATGCTTGTTGACGTTAAATTAATATTTGTGTTTATATATAAGTTTGCTTTGAGCGTGTGATTTTCAACAATTTTATATGATGATATATATAAATACTTTGGTTTTAAATAACTATTAATCAAATTGTTAATTAGAACGCTTTCATTGTTTGCATTGTTTTGTGTAATTACTGATGAATTGAATGTTGCATTTATTTCAATGTATATAGAGTTCTTATTTATTTTTACATTATAGTAGGTTATATTTAATCCAGGTATATTTGAATAATTAAAAGAAGAGAATCCAAAAATGTTTGAAACCCCTTGTATATTAAAGTTATTTTCAAAGTTATCGTTCATATTAAACTGTTGAGAAATAAATTGCTGGTAATTATTTAATTGGTTAAATATATCATTGGAATAGTTTATAGATCCTTCCCAAACTGCATATAATGAAAGATTAATATAATATATTTTTGTAGATGGATTTGCTGTTACTATCAGATGACCATTAGATGTAGAATTAAAATATTGTGATTCATGAATTGAGGTGTAGTTTGATATCCCCATTCCTCCATTTGCATTATAATATAATTTAAATTCACTCAATGAATATTTATTATTATCAACATATTTTGATAGGTTTAATGTTAATTCTTTTGAACCACTCAAAAACAACAAATTAACGTTTAAGCTACCATATCCTTCGCTATCAACATATTTTGATCCATTAAATAGCAATGATATTGAATTAGGGTAAACTATTATGTAATTGTTTGAGGTATAATTATTTTGGAAATAATCAGCCATAGATGCTAATGGAAATGCTATAATAGATGCAACAAGCATAAATGTTGCTATCATTAATAGATATTTTTTTAACATATCCTCACCCTATATATTTATGTTAAGCGGGGTGCGTTTATACTTTTCTATATGTCCTTTTATTTATGATTTCCTTTTTCCAATTTTTTTAAACTGATTTCGTTAACCATTTATTTTTAAACAATTTTTAATAATTTAATTAAGAGCCAATATTTAAATTTGGGAAAAATATAATATTAATGGGGTGTAAAAATATGAGTTATATTCAGGGATTAGATATAGAAAGATATGATATATTCATGGATTTTAATGAAGCCAAATACGAAGGTGTTGAGAAAATAGAATTAACAACTGACAGCCAAGTAGTATTAGATGCAGTTGGCTTAAAAATAAAATACGTAAAGGCTAATGGGAAAAGTGTTGAATTTAAACAAACAGAAAATAGCTTAATAGTAAATACTGGGCCTTTCAATGGTATATTAGAAATAGGATTTGAAGGAGAAGCTGTGGAGAGGCTTGTTGGCATATATAAGGCAAATTACGATAATAAAAACTATGTTATATCAACCCAATTTGAATCAGTTCATGCTAGAAAAATGATTCCATGTGTTGATAATCCAAATTATAAAGCAGTATTCAAGTTGAAAATAAGGGTTTCAAAGGATTTAGATGTTATATCAAATATGCCTATTGAAAAGATAGAATTTGATGGCAATAAAAAGATAGTAAGCTTTTACGAAACACCAAGAATGTCAACCTATTTATTATATTTAGGTATTGGTAAATGGGAGCAATTAAGTAAAGGAAAAATAATAGTTGCTACAGTCCCAGGGAAATCCAATAATGGAGAATTTTCTATTTGG
Source organism: Caldisphaera lagunensis DSM 15908 (assembly GCF_000317795.1). NCBI lineage: Archaea > Thermoproteati > Thermoproteota > Thermoprotei > Acidilobales > Acidilobaceae > Caldisphaera > Caldisphaera lagunensis. Next base: position 1,062,542 of record NC_019791.1, on the reverse strand, counting down.
GTTGCTAAGAAGTCCATAGAATTTTATGAAAGATATTTTGAAATACCATATATGATACCAAAAATGCATCTAATTGCAGTCCCTGAATTTGCTTTTGGTGCTATGGAGAATTGGGGAGCTATTACATTTAGAGAATCAGCATTATTAGCACCAAAGGATTCAGATTTGGGTCAACTAAAAAGGGTTGCTGAAGTAGTTGCTCACGAGATAGCCCATCAATGGTTCGGAGACCTAGTAACGATGAAGTGGTGGGATGACTTATGGTTAAATGAAAGCTTTGCAACATTTATGAGCTATAAGGCTGTCGACTCTTTTATGCCAAATATGAATATGTGGGATGATTTCTTGATTAATGAGACAAGTGGAGCAATGGTTAGAGATTCTCTATCAACAACTCACCCAATTCATGTAGATGTTAAAAGTCCTGAGGAGATCGAAGGAATATTTGATGATATAAGTTATGGGAAAGGTGCAAGCATATTAAGGATGATAGAATATTTCTTAGGAGAGTCGTTTAGAAAAGGATTAAATAATTATTTAAATCATTTTAAATATAGTAATGCAAAGGCAGCTGATTTATGGGATTCATTGCAAACAACTACGTCATATCCTGTTAGATCTATAATGGATAGTTGGATTATGCAGTCCGGTTACCCCTATGTAAAGGTAGATTTTGATAAAGACCATATTATATTGGAGCAAAAGAGATTTACTTTAGCAAATAATTTGGAAGATTTGAGCTATATTATTCCTATATCGATGAACGTGAATGGGAAAAGACAAGATATTTTAATGACAGAAAAGAAGATTAGCATAAATATAGACAATTTAAGATCTCTTAAGTTAAATTTGGATAGAGCAGGATTTTATAGGGTATACTATAACATCGATAAAAATTTAATTGAAGATATGAATCCAAAAGAAAAATGGGGACTTATAAATGATTATTATAATTTCCTATTATCTGGTTTATCAAATAAGGATGAGTATTTGGAATTAATTAAAAGGAATTACAATGAAGAATCTTATTTGCCAGTTAATGAAATTTCTTCACAACTTTTCACTCTTAGTTTAATAAATAAAAAATTATTCAAAGATGTTGCCATAAGCTATAATAAAGATCAATATAATAGGCAAAATAGGAAAGTTGATCCCAATTATAAATATTTAGCAGGATTAATAGCAAGGAGGCTTTCAATACTAGATAAAGGATTTGCCCAAGAACTTTCAAATATGTTCGGAAAAGAAGTAGAACCAGATTTAAGAGAAGCTGTATATACTTCTTATGCAATAATATCTAATGATTTTGAAACTCTTAGCAAGAGATATTTATCAGAGAATCTTGATTCAGAAAAGCTAAAGTTCTTAAGATCAATGATGTTTATGTCAGACCCATCAATTGTAAAAAGATCTCTAGAATGGGCAGAAAATAATGTTAAGATACAAGATTTATTATATTTAAATAACGCTGCAATGAATGAAAATGCAAAAGACGTATGGTGGGAATGGTTTAAGTCTAAGGGTTTCAATATATTATATAAAGCATTTGAAGGCACAGCAATTTTGGGTAGGAATTTGACGTATGTGATACCAATAATTGGAATTAATAGGGAAAAAGAAGTTGAGGAATTCTTTAGCAACAGTCCACTTTCAAATGATGCTGGCATTAGATCAGGCCTTGAGTTGCTTAGAGTATATTCAAGAATTTCTAAACTCTAACATTAATTATATTTTCAATTTTTGTATATAAGATAAAGATATCATTTTCAATTTTTGTATTAAGGCTTATAATGTTTTAATATATTAATAACACGGGGATAGATTTTGGGTAGTGAATTAAAAGTAGAAGATTTAACCCGCATATCATTAATTTCTAATCCTATGATTTCAAAAAATGGATCAAAAATTATGTTTGTTGTTTCAAAAAATGATTTAAATAAAAACAGGTTAAAGAGCAATATATGGATCCATGAAAAAAATGAATATTACCCATTAACAAAAGGAGATAAAGATTTATGTCCTGCATGGTCTAATAATGATGAGCTTATATCTTTTGTAAGGGTTGGGAAAAAGAAGTTTTCTTTAAATGTCTTAAAAATTGGAAGTGAGGAATATGAATTAATTACTCATAAACAAGGAATCTCTAATGTAAAATGGTCAAAAGATAATAATAGAATAGCATTCATATCTAGGTCAACAAATAAGGATTTCATTGAATATAGCAAAAGGGAGGCGTTTGTTATAGATAATATTCCCCCATATTTTAATGGGGAAGGATACATATTTGATAGGCCATACAATCTATTTACAGTTTCATATCCAGATGGGGAATTAAATCAGATTACTAACAGTAAATTTGGTGTTTCATCTTTTGATTTTTCTCCAGATGGCGATAAAATAGCATATGTTAACTCTTATGACGAACTCAAACCATATTTGAATGAAATTAGAATTGTGAATTTGAAAAATGGAGAAGATATTAGCGTATTAAAAGATTATTCCATTTCTCAAGTTATGTGGAGTCCTAAGGAGGAAAAACTTGCTTTCTTAGGAAATAAAATGGAGAAAGGATATTCAACCCATACAAAGCTTTATCTCTTAAATTTGAAAAATAATGAAATTAAACAGATTTGGGGAGGCCTAAATAGGAATATTGAAAATTCAATAAATAGTGATGTTAGAGGTCCCTCTTGTAATGAAACTGCATACTGGGCGTTAGATAACAATATTTATTTCTTAGTCAGCGATCAAGGTAGGGTTCATATTTATTCCACTAATGAAAAAGGAGGACTTAAAGGTTTGTTAACGCCTGAAGAAGCAACAATAGATGAATTTTCCATTTCAGAAAGCGGGACTATTATTGCGTATACTCAAATGACTGATAATGAGCCAAAAGAACTTTATTTATATGATGGTTTGAAATCGAAGAAAATTACAACGTTTAATGATGAATTGGTTAAAAATCTTGCAAAATCAAAGCATCTTAAAGCTAAATCAGAGACAGGAGAAGAATTAGATTATTGGGTTTTATTACCTAAAGAAATGAAAGAAAAGAATCCATGGATATTGTATATTCATGGTGGTCCGAAAACATTCTATGGATATTCATTTAACTTTATATTCCATTATTTGGCATCATTAGGTTATGCAGTAATATATGGTAATCCACATGGAAGTGATGCATATACAGAAGAATTTGCTGATATAAGAGGAAAATATGGTACAATAGATTATTCAGATTTAATGAACATTGTTGATAATGCATTGAAGCAATACAAGAACTTAGATCCAGATAAGGGAGCAGTAGCTGGAGGAAGTTATGGAGGTTTTATGACAAATTGGATTATTACCAAAACTAATAGATTTAAGGCTGCAATTACAGAAAGAAGTTGTTCAAATTGGTTTAGCTTTTATGGAGCAAGCGATATAGGATGGCATTTCGCATCAGATCAACTTGATTTAAAATATCCATGGACAGATTTTGATAAGTTTAAAGAAAAAAGCCCATTATTTTATGCAGACAAAATAGAAACCCCTCTTTTAATAATGCATGCATTAGAAGATTACAGATGTCCATATGAACAGGCATTGCAACTATTTACCGCATTAAAGAATTTAGGAGTAGAAACAAGGCTTGCATTATTTCCAGGAGAAAATCATGATTTAACAAGAAGTGGTAAACCAAAAACAAGGATAAAATATATGGAAATTATGGCAGATTGGCTTAAAAGGCATATAAGCTAATTAATTTTAAGAAGTATATATTAATGGTGCTCTGTATGCTAAAAGATGAAGACTTGAAAAGAGCAGAGAAGTTTTGTAAGGATGAGATAAATACATATGTATTATATAAAGCTATTTCTGAAAATAGTAAAGATATACAAATCAAAAATCATCTTCTAAACTTATCAAAACAAGAACTTGAACATTATAATTTTTGGAAGGAAATTGTTGGACATGAATGTAAACCAGATATAAAACCAGGTTTCGTGTTTAAGCTATTATATAGGTTATTTGGTCCAATTTTTACTCTTCAAATTATAGAAGGAAATGAGTCTAGTACTATAGAAGATTATGAAGACTTCTTAAATAAATTGGATGATGAAAATCAAAGGAAAATATTACAAAAAATAATAAATGATGAACAAGAGCATGAAAAACAGATAATATATGATATTAAAGATTTAAGAGTTAAGTATTTGAGTTATGTAGCATTAGGGTTAGCTGATGCAATAGTAGAGGTATCAGGTGTTCATGCAGGTTTCTTAGGGGCTACAGATAAAACATTGATAGCAGGTATCGCTGGATTAGTTGTTGGTTTTTCTGCGGCATTATCAATGGCTGGAGCTGCCTATTTACAGGCAAAACAAGAAAAGAGTGTTAGAGCATCTTATGGAGCCACTGTGACAGGATTTACATATTTGATAACGGTTTTTGTTTTAGCATTACCTTATCTACTAATAAGAAATATAATAGACGCCTTTTCAATATCTCTAATATTAGCTACAGCTATGATAAGCTCTTTTACATATTATAGTTCTGTCGTTCATGCACAGCATTTTTCAAAAGAAATTATAGAAAGCTTATTGATGCTATTCTTAACAGCAATAGCCGGTTTCTTCTTTGGTGATATAATAGGAAAAATTTTTGGAATAAGGGCCTTAATTGGATAATTTTTATTATAATTTTTTGCTAAGAATTTTAATTTCATACTAAACCTTTAAAAGATTTGATCTTATTAAATAATTGTGAACATAATGGATTTGATCTTAATTATATCAATTATACTTATAGCATCGATTCACATGATAGCCCCGGACCATTGGATGCCATTAACTGTGTTATCTATTAAAAGGAGCTATAGTTTAGGCAATATAGTCTTTATTTCAGCCCTAATAGGATTTCTGCATTCATTTATTTCAATTATTATTAGCCTCTTAATTTTATATCTAGGCTTAAGTTTATTAAATTTTACTGATTTAAAATATTTTTCTTTAGCATTAATATTCATTGTCTGTATTTATTTTTTAGTTGGATTATTTAAAGAAAGAAAAGAAAGCAATACTTTAGAAAATTCTTCGCTTATGGTTAGCATTTTGCCTGACCCGGCAATAATACCTTTTATAATTAACTCTTCTATTTTAGGAATGAACTTCCTTATATTCTCAATAATATTGTTTATATCAATTAGCTCATTAGCTCTAGCCTTTATATCAGTTTTAGTTAATAGAGGAATTATAAAAGCTCTTTCAAAGCTTAAACCATATTATGCAGATTATTTAATAATTATTATATTAATTATTACAGCAATATACATTTTATTTGAATAATTTATTTAATAATTATTATATTATGTTGGGATATATAAGATAAAAGATCTCCACAATTCATTATAAATCAGCCTTAGCGCTTGGTTAATCTATCTTGTAACGAATGAAATTCTTACCATTTAGGGCTTGGAAGAAATCAGTGGGAGGAAAAATAAATATCTCTTTTTTATTTGTTTAGAAAGTTTTAAAACAGTTATGTATCCTAATTAATTTTATGGTTACCCTTATTACTATTCTATGATATTTGATTAAAAAAGGGAATAGGTTATCATTTTATTAACTTTGTATTATAAATAATTAAATGGTGATACATTTGGAAAAAATTAAAAAGAACGTTATTATTAAAATAGAATTACCTGAGGAAGACTATAAAATATTATCAAAAATTGCCAAATCTAAGGGATATACATTAACAAATGACTACATAAGAGAAATAATTATTGATGCGGCAGAGAGAAAAGAAAACATGCAAATAAATAAAGAATCCCTAGATCAATTATCTAGGAAAATTGAAAAAACAGTTCAAGATTTGTTAAATCCATTTACTCAAAAAATAGATGAATTGTCTTCAAGAATTGCAGATTTAATAGAAAGCTTAGAAGAAGTAAAAGAGGAAAAAGAAGTAAAAGAGGAAAAGCCATTACTTAAAGAGTCTAAAGAAGAAGAGAAAGGTAAAAAGAAAACTGCTGTTGAAATACTAAGAGAACAAGGTGTGATATTTTCTGATGATGTTCGATGGTTAAGAAATCCTGATGCATATTTTAAAAAGCTTGAAAGCAGCGGTGCTTTAGTATTATATTTTGATAATGAAAGAATAGCTTTAGATAAGGAATATTGGAATAGATTTAAAGCAAAGCTTGAATCAATTGCGATAAGAGATGCTAAAGAAGTTGAGGAATTAATAATATCTGAATTCGGAGAGAACGGGGGAAAATTATTTAATATTTTAATTAAGAAAGGTTTGGTTTACTATGATGAGAGTTTAAATGCTTGGACTACTAATAAATAGGTATAATGGCTTTATTAATTATTATAATAATTTTGTATGATATTAAAATTTCAATATATTGCTAAAGAGTGTTGTTATTTGTTTTAAGATAGTTTTTAAGGCTATAAGATCTTTCTCATGATTGAATAACTTGTTTATTTGATATAATCAATTTAATAACTATAAATTAAATGCATTTCTAATACATTCTCAACAACTTTCTATAATATAGATTTAAAAATTTTTAAAAGAATCAATAAATGGGTAATATGATTGAGAATTAGGGAATTAATTGATTTTATGTCAGATTTAACATTAAAAACAGGATATCCTGTACCTGTACCAAAAGACTTTGCATATAAATGGGCTACAAATTTAAATTTTAGCAGAAAAGGGAAAAAGATTCTTTATACTGGAGCTTTATATCAATTAATTCCTTATATTGAAGCATTATCAATATATTTAAAGGCTATGGAATCTAGCGATGAAGGTGCATATTTAGCATTAAGATTTACCAGAAATATTCCTGGATCATTAATAAATTCTATTATTAAGCCTGAGCCTAGCTTAATAGAATGGTCAAATAGAGTTTTGTTAAACATAGCAAATTTATTATTAAAAAGTAAAATAGAGTTTTCATATCTTTATGATAAAGATGTTTACAGTGGAGTTCTTCTTTATGATATGGGTGCTGAAGAGAAATTTGAAATACACGCAAAAAATGTGTTTAATATATTAAAGGAGTCTGGGGCAGAAGAAATTATAACAGTTGATCCTCATACAACATTTATTTTGAAAAACATTTATCCTAAATATATAAAGGAGTTTAACTTTGATGTAAAGAGCTATTTAGAATTAATAAATAATGAAGGTGAAATTAAAAAAGATGGAGAAACAATAACTATACATGATTCATGTATATATGCAAGAGGGTTGTCAATAATTGAACGACCAAGATCATTATTATCAAATAAAGGGTTTATAATAAAAGAAGCTAATAGAAATAAAAAATTAACGTCTTGCTGCGGAGGTCCTGTGGAAGCAATTTTTCCTTCATTAAGCAATGCAATAGCAAGAAACAGAGTTAAGGAGTTAAGTAGTGTATCTAATGAAATTGTTACTATGTGCCCTATTTGTTATATAAATCTCAAAAAAGTTTCAAAGGATTATAATTCAACCATTTATGATATTTCAGAATTATTGCTTAGGTGATAATGATGGATTATCTTGAAAAAACTATATTAAATATATCAGAGATTTTAAAAGATTCTGATTTTAGAGAGGCTTTAGAATCTAGTGTACCCATGTCTGAAAAAAGAGTATTAGATTTTTTGAATAATCATGATGATATCGTAAAATTAGCTAAAGAAGTAGAAAACATAAAAAATGAAGTTTTATCAAATATAGACTATTATATTGATATGGTATTCAAATCATTAAAGTCAATAAATGGTAATCCATATTATGCAAACACAAAGGATGACGTCTTAAATATTATTGATAAAATAGTTGGAGAAAAGAAAAGAATTATTTTATCTAAAAGCATGGTAGCTGAGGAAGTAGGCGTTAGAGAACATTTATCAGCATTAGGAAAAGATGTTTGGGAAACTGATTTGGGTCAGCTATTAATTCAACTTGAAAATGGAAAGCCAATGCATGCTATAGCCCCAGCAATACATATGACAGTAAAAGATGTAATTAAATTAGTAAAGGATAGATTAAATATAGAATTAAGAGGAGATGAAACTCCTCAACAAATTGTTGCCAAAATAAGGCCATTTCTAAGGGAGAAATTTGTTAATGCTCAAATTGGAATTAGCGGGGCAAATGCTATTGCAGCAGATTCAGGCTCGATATTTTTGATAGAAAACGAAGGTAATATTAGACTTGTTACTACTCTACCTCCTGTACATATAGCAATTGCCGGCATTGAAAAAATTGTACCTACTCTTATTGATGCATTTAAAGTTGTATTAGTTCAATCATCTTATGCTGGGTTATATCCTCCAACATATGTAAGTATGATATCTGGTCCAAGCTCAACAGGGGATATTGGGCATAGAAGGGTTTATGGAGCTCATGGTCCACTAGAATTACATTTGATACTATTGGATAATGGAAGAAAAGATGCAATAAAAAATGAGTTCCTAAAAGATCAATTAAGATGCGTTAGATGTGGAAATTGCCAAATATTTTGTCCTGTATGGGATATAACTGCAAATAAATGGGGAGGTAAAGTATATGGAGGTCCCATGGGTGTGGGATGGACTGCAATAACAGAAGGCATTGAAAAAGGAGCTGAGCTTTCACAGCTTTGTCTAGGATGCATGAGATGCGATTTAGCTTGCCCAGTAGAAATACCTTTATCTTCATTAATCCATAATTTGAAAAAAATTTATGTTAGATCCAAATAAACTATAATAACTTTTAATGAAAATGTTATAATAGGGATCAAACTGCCTGCGTGAATTAGCCCCGCGTCACGGGGTCATGTGTGCGCAGGAGATCCCCTTCTAAGGTGAAAAGATGTATATAATATTATTGGGAACTGCAGGAGCTGGAAAGAGTACATTAGCAGGAGAGCTAAGATCTGTTATGGAAGAAACAGGAGGAAATGTTGCAATAGTAAATTTTGATCCAGCTGCAGAAAAGCTTCCTTACGATCCAGATGTTGATGTTAGAAATTATGTAAACATAGAAGATTTTTTAGATAAGGGTTTGGGTCCTAACGGTTCATTGGTGAGTGCAGTCGATTCATTAATTAATTATACAGATAAGATTAGAAATGAAATTGATAAGTTTAAACCAGATTTTACAATTATTGATACCCCAGGACAACTTGAATTATTTTCATACAGGGTAGGAGGGCCTTTAGTTTTAAATTCGTTAATATATAATGATAAGGCAGTTGTTATTTTCTTAATGGATTCAATATTTTTTGATAATCCGGCAAATATGGTTTCAATATTAACATTGGCAAGTTCTGTTAATACAAGGTTTAAGAAACCTCAAATAAATGTAATTAGTAAATCTGATTTATTAAGTGAAGAAGTTGTTAATGAAATAATTCCAAGGCTTCATGAAGAAGGGTATCTGGAATCATTGCTAAGGGATTTTAAAGAACTAGATGGTTATACTTTAAGTTTATCTTTAAGCCTAGCAAGAGCTTTATATGAAGCTGGCTATTTTGGTCATATACTTCCGGTTTCAATATTTAATGAATTAAGTCTAAGGAATCTTTATGGGCAAATCCAAGACATATTAACTGAAGGAGAAGATTATAAGGTTTATGATAACGAATAAATTTATAAATTTTTAGTTTTTAATTAGTTGTGGGAAATTAGATGGTAAGAAGAAGTTTATCCGTAATAGGAGCGGGAGTTATTGGAAGTGCTATAATTAGATCTTTGATTAGTTCTGGAAATGATTGGAAAATAATTGCGACAGCTAAGAGCGAAGAATCTTTAAATAAAATTAAAAAACTTGGTGTTGAGGCAACAAGGGATAATATAAGTGCTGTTAAAAATTCAGATATAATACTTTTGTCAATAAAACCTTCACAACTTATTCCTTTGTCTGATGAAATTAATCAATTTGTAAAGGGAAAGTTGATAATTTCTGTCGTGGCAGCATCACCTATAAAATGGCTTAGTAAGAAATTTTTGGGAGCAAAAATAGTTAGAGCAATGCCTAACATAAATTCTGAAACTTCATCTAGCTTTACTGTTTTATCAACAAATGATAATATTGATGAAGATTCTAAAAAATTAGTAGAGGAAATTTTTTCAACCATTGGTTATTATGAATGGATAGATGAAAAGTATATGAATGCTTTAACAGCATTAAGCGGGAGTGCCCCTGCTTTTTTAGCAGAGATAATTGATTCTTTGGCATTAGGAGGGATTGCTGCAGGATTACCAAGGGATTTAGCTTATAGAGCTGTATTATATACAATGAAAGGAACAGCAAAAACGCTTTTAGAAAAAGGATGGTCACCCCATTATTTGAGAGACTTAGTTATAACTCCAGCAGGTACGACTATTAGGGGGATCATGGTATTACAAGGAAATGGTTTAAAAAGGACAATAATGGAGGCTGTATTAGAGGCTCAAAAGAAAGCTGATGAAATAGAAAACTATTTATTTAATATGTAAAAATTATTATGATTTTTTAAAATATTTATGAATATTATCTTTCTTAAAAATAAGGGATAGATTTTTATTTAATCTATATAACATAGAGAATTGGAGAAAGGGTGCAAATAATGGCAATTGATAGCTTATCAAAAATTACGCTTATTGAAGTGTTGCAAAATATGGCTCAAGATATACAAAATGTTACAGCAATATTGCTAACTAATATTCGTGAAAATTCTAACGTAGAGTATATAGAGAAATTTTATAGACAAGAATTAATGTCAACAAAAGACAAAATTTCAAGAAACAAAGACAGGATATTTGATTATCTAGCAAGCGGCAGATTAGAGTTAATTTCTTATAAGGAGTTTTATATAAATACAGCACTTCAATTAGAATGTTCAATTAGTAAATTAGAGGCAGGAATTTACAGGTTATTGCTATCATATAGTATAGAGAAAGGAGTTGATAGCGATATATATAAAGCAATAGAAGGTCTGATAGGAGAAATATATAATTCTTCTCAATCATTAGTGGATCTTTTAAGATCTATATCAACAGGAACCAAAGGAAATTCAGAAAAAAGAAAAATGATAGAAGAAAGATTTAACAAAATAAGTGATTCTGAAGAAAAAGGAGACATGATATATAGAGAAGGGCTTGCAAAAGTTCTAATGAAATATTCAGATAAACCATCAAGGTTAATATCATTTAAAGAGACCATAGAATATCTAGAGGATTGCTTAGATTGTTTGTTTAATTCTGCAGTTTATATAAAACTAATTGGTTTTAGTGGGCTTTCATAATGGTAATAAGAGCTGATATATTAAATGGAGTAGTAATAATAAAGGATTTAAATAATTCAAGGAAAATATATTTTTTAGGATATTTTGGAAAACCTATAAATGCTGAAAAGGTAAAGGTGGAAACCGATATAACTTCACCTCTTATTTTGAATTCTTTTGAAGCATTGTATTTAATGGAAAAGGGGGTTATAGATTTATTTTATAATGATAAAAGAGTTAATGATATTAATGAGGCCAAAAAAATTTTAAAAATTAATTCAAAAAAAGAAAGGCAATATGAGATATATAAAGAATTGAGAGATAATGGTCTAAAAGTAAGATCAGGTCTTAAATATGGATCTGATTTTGTTGCATATCGATTAGGTCCAGGTATAGAACATGCACCTTTTATAATTCATTATTATGATATAAATGAAAATTTTGATCCCATAGAGTTAGTAAGAGCCGGTAGACTAAGTCATAGTGTTAAAAAAGATTTCATAATTTCATCGCTAAAAGACAATGGAAAATCTTTATACATAATATTTAAATGGTTTAAACCATAAATATATATAGTGGTAAACCGAAGTTTGGATTAATTTAATGAGGTGCAAGTATTGGTATCAAATACACCTGGACCAGTTAAGCAAGGTCATGATCAAGGTAGCCATATAGCAAAAAGTGATAATATGCAACAAAGTAGGGAATTAAAGCCAAGACCTATTGGAGATAAATGTAATCCTCTATGTCCATTCTTTAGGTGTGGTCAAAAAGCATTGAGATTCACCACAGATCATTATAGAGGTAGACCAATAAAGGTAGCATTGTGTAATTGGATTGGAGATAGATGTATTGGTGCATCTTGTAGATATGCATATTGTGAGAAAAAGGCAATGCTACCCGATGGAAGATGCTCATTTGCCGTTGAAAATCAACCCAAGAAAATGAAATCATTTGAAGAGGAATTAAATGAAGAAAACGAGATAGATTTACCTCAAGGTTATAAAGGTCTTCCAAAGAAGAAGATTTAATCCCATCTCTTATATAAGTTATTTGGTATATTTAAAGAATCCAAAATTTTTCCTACCATAAAGTTTATCAAGTCCTCTATATTGTTTTTATTTGAGTAAAAACCTGGTGATAAAGGCATTATTATGCCCCCATAATGAGCAATTCTTAATAAATTCCTTAATTCTGCAATGCCCAAAGGAGTTTCTCTAAATGCAACAACTAAAGGTCTTCTTAGCCTCAAATGAGCTAAAGCTGCTCTCGAGATTAACGTAGATTCAATTCCATTGGCTATTAGCCCAATTGTTTTCATACTTGCAGGGCATATAACCATGCACTTAGATATATTGCTAGAGCTTGCTAGTGGGGAATTAAAGTCATTTTCATCGTAAATATTTGCATATTGTTTTAAAATATTTATAAAACTATTTTTTTCTATACCTTCTTCGGCTTTAGCAACTTCTATTGAAGAATTCGAATAAATAATTCCTTTTATGCTAATATTCGATTGCTTTAATACTTCTATTAATCTTAATCCATATTTAATACCGCTTGCTCCTGTTAATGCAACGCTAATATCATCGCATTCCATTTAATCCATCTCCATATATGCTTTTTATTTTCAATTATATATATAATTATGAGGTGTTAAATTTGAGTAAATATGAAGGAACTAGTTATTCTAATGTTGGAATTAAAGTTAGGCTAAGCAGAATCCTTAAAAATGATAGGGCCGTTATATTTGCATTTGATCATGGTTTAGAGCATGGTCCTAGGGATTTTATGGAAGATAGATATATGGCAAAAACTATTTTAGAAAAAGTTGTTAATGCTGGAGTAGATGCAATGATGTTACTACCTGGTATGGCAAGGTTAACTTATGATATTTGGAAGAATAAAGTAGCATTAATTATAAAATTAACTGGAAAGAGCGATATAAGACCGCAGGATAAGCATTATTTACAATCTTCATTAGGTAGTGTTGAACAAGCAATATCATTAGGCGCTGATGCTGTTGCGGCAACAGTTTACTGGGGAAGCGATTATGAAGATGAAATGATTTCACATTGGTATGAAATAAAGGAATCAGCGACCTATTATGGTATGCCGGTATTGCAGCTTGCCTATCCAAGAGGATCAGCAATAAAAAACAGGTATGATCCAGAAATTGTTATGTATGGGGCAAGAGCAGCAGCTGAAACAGGTGCTGATTTGATAAAGACATATTATACTGGAAATAAAGAAACATTTGCAAAAGTTGTTGAAATGGCTCAAGGATTACCGGTAGTAATGAGTGGAGGGGCTGTTAGAGATAAGCCAATTGAATTTCTAGAAGATGTTTATAATGTAATTCAAGCTGGAGGTAGTGGGGTAGCTGTTGGAAGAAATGTGTTTAGAAGCAATAATATAGAGGGCATGGTAAGGGCAGTAATGAAAGTAGTTCATGAAAATGCCTTACCAGAAGAGGCAGTAAAAGAACTTGAAAAATGACTTTATTAAATAATTGAAATCTATATTTTTAAGTTTTAAATATTACTAGTTTGTTGAAAGGGTGCAAATAAATGTCAGATTCAAAAACTATTGATATCACATCAATTGGACACGCATTGATGGATATGAGATTTATGGTAGAAAAATTTGCAGAACCTGATGAGGAGGCTGATATACTAGAACAATCTACAGGACCAGGGGGATCCGCAGTTAATGTTTCTTTAAATGTAAGAAAATTAGGAGGGACATCAGCTATAATAACAAAAGTTGGCCTAGACACATTTGGAAGATCTATAGTTGAGGATCTAATGAAATCAAAGGTGGATATATCTGGTTTAAAGATATGCTTTGGAGAAACAGGATTTTCAATAGTTATAATAGATCAACAAGGAAATATTTCTATATATGGATTTAAGGGGTGTGCTGAAAAGCTCGAGCCTAAAGAAATAGATAGTGAAACGATATCAAAGTCTAAGATTATACATATAGCAAGTTTGAGACCAGATACTTCTATTAGAGCTGCCGTAGTCGCTAAAGAAAATGATACCTTAGTCTCTTGGGATCCAGGGAGGAGGTTGAGCCTTAGAGGATTGAAAGAACTAAGAGGTTTAATAAAGTTAGTTGATATAATATTGTTAAACGAGCAGGAGTGTAAAAACTTAACAGGTATAGATAATCCAGAAAAATGCAGTCAATTATTAAAATCAATAGGACCTGAAAATGTTATTGTCAAAATGGGACCCAAAGGATTATATGCTAATACAAATGATTTTGTAGGATATATGCCTGCATTTAGAGTTAAGGAAGTTAGGGATTCAACGGGTAGTGGGGATGCATTTGCAGCAGCATATTTGCTTAGTTTAACTAGAGGGATAAAAACCGTTGATGCATTAGAATTTGCACAAGCAGTAGCTGCTCTAAAAGTTACTAAACTAGGAGCTAATGCTATACCGACTCAAGAAGAGGCATTGGAATTTCTTAAGCAACAGAAAAAATTAGTTAATGATGAAGCTCATACAGGAACAAATTCATAAGTTAAATAACCTTCAGGCTCCCTTTTCGTTATTTCTAGTTTTACCTTCATTCCTATTCTAAGCTTTTTAGGATCAGTTTCCCTAACCCATGCTAATACTTGAACTCCATTAGATAATTTTGCTATACCTACGGTATAATCATTATAATGAGAAAAGCTGAAGGGCTTTGTTGTTATAATTGTGTATGTAATTAATTCTCCATCTTTAGGTAATTCAACCCACTCTACTTCACTTCCAGGAGACGATGGACAATCTACTTGAGGAGGAAACAGTATTTCTCCAGTCTTTACGCATTTTGTTGCTAATAGCTTTCCTTCAGATAATGATTCGAAGAATTTTCTTGTTTTTTCAATGCTTACCATAAATTTAAGATTTAATTCTCTTTGATCATACCAAATAGCAACATTTGTTTTTGGATCAACTATCATTGGTACTCCAATACTAGACTTCATATTATTTGCAAACGCTTCCAATTGTTTTAATGATTCAATCGCTTCTTCTTTCTGAGATTTAGGCATAATGATCACCTTAATCTTTAGGCTTATCCAAGCCTAGAATTGTTACGTATGCATAATGCCCAGTTCCACCTACATTATGTGAAATTGCCCTTCCATTTTTTATCGTTGCTTGTCTTCCTTTATCTGCTTTGTTTAATAGCTGTTTTGTTAATTCAACAACCATACTTTCTCCAGTAGCGCCTATAGGATGGCCCTTAGCTTTTAATCCACCGCTAAGATTAACAGGTATTAGGCCCCCTATGTATGTCTGTCCCTCTTTAGCTAGCTTATAACCTTCACCTCTTTTAACAAATCCTAAGTCCTCATAAGCCATTATTTCAGCAATTGTAAAACAATCATGGACTTCAGCTGCATCAAAATATTTTGCTGTATTTTCAGTTTCTAATCCTGCTTTTTTATAAGCCATTTTTGCAGCTAATTGAGCAGCCTCTAAACCGGTGAAGTCATTCCTTTTAGATAAGTTTGCACTTCCAGAGGCAGCACCTATAGAATGAATCCAAACTGGGGAATCAGTGATTTTCTTTGCTACATCTTCGCTTGCCAAAATTACTGCAGCGCTTCCATCAGTTATTGGCGATGAATCAAAGAGCTTTAATGGCCATGCAATGTATCTGCTATTCATACATGTTGGCATATCAATTTTTCTTTGGAATTGCGCCTTTGGATTCATACTAGCATAATAATGATTCTTTATAGCAACTTGGCATAAATCCTCTTCACTAGCTCCATATTTCGACATATATGCTGTTGCATATAATGCGTAATATCCAGGGAATGTTAAACCAAAGTTCTCAAATTCCCAGAAATAATTTCCAGCTCTACCGATAAATTCAACTACTGTAGGTGTGGGACTTTCGTTCATTTTTTCTACTCCAATAGCCATTGCAATGTCTGCTTGTCCAGATGAAACAGCATTATAGGCATTAAAAACTGCAGAACTTCCACTTGCACAGGCTGCCTCTACTCTATGTAAAGGCTTTCCGGTTAAACCTGCATATTCAGAAACTACTACCGCAGGTAAAGGCTCTCCGCTCCAACCACCTACGTTTGATACTGATATGTATTGTATATCCTTTGGCTCTAAATTGGAACTTTCAAAGGCCTGTTTTATTGATTCCCAAGCAAGTTCTGCGATATTTACATCATTTCTAACTCCAAATTTAGAATGTCCAATTCCTACAATAGCAACTTTTCTTCCCACTTTATACACCTCTGTATTAAAGATGCAAGAAAGAGTATAAATTCTTCTTATTGATGAATTAATTATAATCTTATATAAGAAACTTTTAACCTTTAATAAAAAGGCTATATAAATGTATTAAATAAATTTTTATTAATATGTTAAAGATATAACAATAATTATGTCTTATGCATGTATAAAAATTGGGTGGGGGAATGTCTCTAGATGAAATGAGAGTAAGTCTTGAAAGAATATATGAAAAAGCAAAAGATAAGGTACCTGAAATAAAATCATGGAACAAAGCTTATCAATTTGTAGTAGAAGGAGAGGGGGAATTTTACGTTGAAATATCAAATGGTAAAATAAATATAGCAAGTGGTAGACATCCTAATCCAATAGCTACACTAACTGCTAAACCTGACGTAATGAAGAAAATAATAACTGGAGAATTGGATTCAATGAAGGCATTTATGACAAGACAATTAAAAATAACTGGAAATGTTTTGGATACAGTTAATTTAAAAAGAGTTATAGATGCAGGTTTGGGAAAAGATTAATTTAATTTAATCAAGTTATTTTTATCAACTCTGTATGTTATGAATCCTTTTTGAACTCTTTTAACTATAGAATTATATAAGTTTAGTGAATTTATTATGCTAGATGAATATCCATCAATTAATAGGAAATGAGAAGGCATACCTTCCTTTATAATTTTTGGATTAACACCAACTGCCTTATAACCATTTATATATAGGGATTTTAATATTTCTTTAGCAATTTCTTCCCCCTTAATTTGGTTTAATCTCAAATAAAGTAAAAGTTGATAAGCTTCTCTATATACATCTGGTATAAACCATGAAGCGTTATCAGTTCCAATTGCAAATTTTATATTATATTTTAAAGATAAATCAATGGGAGGGAATTTTTTCCCATGCCATAAATTGCTTGATGGACAGAAAATTAAATATACATTTTTATTTTTTAAAATTTCAAAATCATCATTTCTCAAATATAACCCATGAATTAATGCATTAAAATCTGATTTCATAGCAATTTCAAAATCATTATTATTTCTAGTTTCTTCATCTTCTGCAATATGTGTCATAGACGGTTTAAATTTTCTAGATAATTCAATAACATAATTTTCATCATAATCTATTGGACTTGAAATGCCTAAACCGTCACAATTATTTGGAAAATCGTTACCTGGTCTTCCCAATACAATAATATCCATATCCTTAATATCCTTTGAAGCTTCTTTAGATGCTTTGCACCCAATGCCTCCCCCTTCTCTAAAATCTACAACTAATCCAAGGCCTAGGCTATAGGCAGTTCTATAAAACGAAGATATTCCAGAAACCAATTTATTATAACTTAATGAGTTTAATAATTTATGTTTTAACCCATCTGGGTAAGAAACCAATTCATGCAAATTTTTGTCTATGCCATATTCTGGAAAACTATTATCTGCGCTATGAACATGAGCATTTGCTGGTTGAGGTATTGCAATTATATTATCATTTCCAATGTAATTATTACAAGTACTCCCCTTACCGATAGATTCTATAATACCTTCATCATTTATTTCAATGCATACATCTTTTATTATTTCTAAATCTTCATTTATTAAAGCTATACCTGCCTTAATTTGCATTATTAAACCCCTAATTTTTATTGATCTATATTTTTTAAAAGCTTTCTGATTTGGATTTAAAAAGGGAATAAATAATTAAATAAGATTAGAAGCAGACATGGGGGAAAGAAATGTCGTTTTACATCGAGCAAAGGTGGAAATCAACACTGTTAAATCAAGTATATATAATTATATATTCTATTTTAGCAGCAATAATAGGAGTTAATTATTTACTATTTATACTAGTTATAGTTTTTGTAATCATAAGCATGTTTTTACAAAGCTATTTAAGTGGAAGTCCTTTAGGTAAGAATATCAAACCTCAAGAAGTATTACAAGGAAAAAGATTATATCATGAGCCTGAAACAAGGAGCATACAGATGAAGGATAAACAAGTAATGGTTGACTTCCAAGAGCAATCGCGTTTTACTATGTACACAACAATAGGCATGTTTATAGGTCTAATATACTTCTTCGTTTTATTTAGGTATGTACCAGATTTAGCTAACTTCTTAAAGTTATACATAACTGATTATAGAATTGATTTGTTTTTAGCATTTTTAATTTATTTCGAAGGTTATTTTGCTATAACCATGTTAAACACAATGTGGGCTGTAAGCAGAATAAAGAAGTTGCCAATGGTTAATGTGCCATCTCAATATACAATTACAGATAAAGGAATAGTAATAAAAGGCCTGGTAACCACTAAAGGTATAGCATTTCCATTACCTAATGAAACAAATGTGAATTTAAATGAAGAAAGAAGATTTGTTGAAATCATAAAAGAAGGAAAAAGAACTATTACAAAGCTCAGATTTTATTCAAAAAACCCAAAGAGGCTTTATGAAATAATTAAAAAATATGGCAAAATTGATCAACAAGACGGACAGAATACATAAGCTTTAATATATTCTCCTCTACAAATTAAGCATGAGAAATAGGAAAGGTGTATAAAATGTCTGGAGAAAATAAAACAATTAGCCCAATGAAATATTTGAGAGATGCTTTAAATGCTCAAGTTTATGTTAGGCTAAAGGATGGTAGCGAATTTGTAGGCATACTAAAAATGACAGATTCTACCATGAATCTAATATTAGAAGACTCTATAGAAGTTAAAGATGGAAAACAAGTTGTTGCAAAAATTGGAAAGATATTAATAAGGGGAAGTATGATCCAATACATAAGCTTTACGCCAGAAATCGCTGCAGGAGAAGCTATTGGCAAATAATGAGAAATACTATTTAAAAAAAGAATAATAACAAAAATATTCTTTCAAAAACGGAAAGGTTTTATATTTCGTAACATACAGGTATAAGTAAGATGATAAGGTGTTAGGATTGCCAATAAGAACAGTACTGTTAGGGGCTGGACCAGGAGCTGCTTACTTTTCAGCTGGTATAGAAAGATTGAAAATGGGTGAAATAGAAAGTTATGGTATACCCTTTGGAAATTTATTTAGATCCTATAGGCCTGAGGATATACAAATTGTTGGTGTTTTTGATGTAGATAATAAAAAAATTGGTTTAGATATGTATTCTTTAACAACCAAGCTATTAAATGATGAAAATGTTCCAAAAACGTTAAAAGATATTGAAATTTTGAGAGGATTGCATTGTAAGAGTTTACAAGGGCTACCAATTGATGCAATGGGTCTTGATGATATTATTGGTGATTCAAACATAGCAATGAATGAATTTATTTCTTTATTAGATAAGTTAAAGCCCGATGTTATTGTTAATATAATCACTACAGAAAAACAAATACAAGTTAATAATGAATCAGAATTTATAAAATTAGCTAAAAGTTGTAATGGAACAGCTTCTTTAGCATATGCTTATGCAGCTGCGGAATATAGCAGATTACATAACAGAGTTTCATTCATTAATTTAACCCCACCTTTATTAGCTAACTCTCCTGGGGTAGTTTCATATTATGAAAAGGTAGGGGGATTAATATTTGGAGATGATGCAGCAACAGGAGCAACACCTCTTACTGCAGATTTGCTAGAACATATGGCTGAAAGGAATAGAAAAGTTAATTCTGTTGCACAATTCAACATTGGAGGTAATATGGATTTCTTAAGTTTAACCGAGCCAGAAAGAAATAAATCAAAGGAAAACACTAAAGGAAGTATAGTTAACGATATATTGGGTTATGATGCCCCCCATTACATTAAACCTACAGGTTATTTAGAGCCCTTAGGGGATAGGAAGTTTATAGCAATGCATATAGAATACATAAGTTTTGGAGGGTTTACAGATGAAATAGTCGTTACAGGTAGAATTAATGATAAAGCTAATTTAGGAGGAGTTATGGCTTCGGTAATACCTATAACTAAAGCATATATTGATAGGGGGTACAAGGGAACAGTTTCTTCAATAAATAGGTTCTTTATGAAAAAACCCGGTCCTTTGGGAACAAAAAATGTATCAAGGATCATTGCATATAATGAGTTAATGAAAGAATTAAAAGCCCTTGATATTATTTAAGTTTATATTATTTAATTAATTTGTTAAGTGAAAATTTTATATGTATAATAAATACATAAAAGTTTATATTTTTAATTATCAATAGATAAAAATTTGTAGAGGGTGATATAAATGATAACTATAATACAATATGCTTTATCAATAGTTTCAGGTGTTATTGTTGGATTTTCTCTTGGCTTAATAGGAGGGGGAGGCTCAATACTTGCTGTTCCTTTATTACTTTATTTTGTTGGATTAAGTAGCATGCCTAATGCTGCTCATATAGCATTGGGCACAACAGCTTTAGCGGTTGGATTAAACGCTTTCGCAAATTCATATATGCATTTGAGGAAGAGGAATGTTGCAGTTAAAACAGGGGGGATATTTGCTGGAGTTGGTGTTGTAGGATCATTAATTGGCACATATCTGGGTCATATTACTCCAGGGTCTAGCCTATTGTTATATTTTGCAATTGCGATGATAGTATTAGGATTTTATGTTGGATTTGGTAGAAATTCAGCAAAAGCAGGAACACATGAAGAAATACCTAGAATTAATGAAGCAACTAAAAAATGTAAAAAATTAACATCTAGATCATTAGTTTTTGTAGGCGTGTTTGGTTTCTTAGTTGGTTTGGTAAGTGGTTATTTTGGGATAGGAGGAGGGTTTTTAATAGTTCCAGCATTAATGTTTTCATCATCATTATGCATATCTAGAGCAATAGGTACATCTCTTATTAGTGTTGGTGCGTTTGGCTTAACTAGTGGACTTCTTTATTTATATTATGGTGATACCATAGTTCAAATATCATTGCTATATTTGGTAGGAGGTTTATTGGGAGGATATATAGGAACCTCACTAGCCGTTAAAGCACCAAAATCAACCTTACAGAAGGCTTATGGTGCTATAATAGTCTTAGTTGGTATTTACATGATATTTAAGGTTGCTCATTTAGGATTATGATTTTTCTAAAAGGACAATTGTTAACTCCCCGGTTAACAATGAACATTTTTAAACATCATTAATAAAAAATTTTTATAAACAGAATCAATAAATTTATATTGATTCTTTTCTAGATAAAAATTAAAATTTGGATAACTAATTAAAATCTGGTAGATTATTATGAAGATAAGGGCAGCTGTATTAAAAGAATTTAGGAAACCATTTTCTATAGAAGAAATTAATGTGGAGCCAAAAGAAGATGAGGTAATAGTTAATATAAAGGCTGTTGGGGTTTGTGGTAGAGATTTAGTTGTATGGAAGGGAGGGTTTAGGAACTTAAAAACACCCTTAGTTTTAGGTCATGAGATTTTTGGAGAATTTAATGGGAAACCTGTTGCAGTGTTTCCTGCTAAGGTAGGAAAAGAATGTCTAAAGCTAAGCGAGGGAAAAGAAAATTTATGTAATGATTATTCAATTATAGGAGAAAAGGAAATGGGAGGATATAGCGAAGCAATAGCAATACCTAAATGGAATCTCATAGATCTCCCAGATAAAGATTATGAAAAATATGCAGCATCTACATGCGGTGTAGCAACTATAATACATGCAAATAATTTGGCTAAATTGGATAAAGGCTCAAA
This sequence comes from Caldisphaera lagunensis DSM 15908, assembly GCF_000317795.1. NCBI lineage: Archaea > Thermoproteati > Thermoproteota > Thermoprotei > Acidilobales > Acidilobaceae > Caldisphaera > Caldisphaera lagunensis. The sequence goes on along the minus strand of NC_019791.1, from coordinate 1,040,388 downwards.
GGTTTTAGTAACAGGTGCTAATGGAGGAGTTGGTATTCATGCTATTCAATATCTATCAAATTTATATGAAGTTTATGCTTATGTTAGAAGTGAAGAAAAAGCAAAACAACTAAAAGACTTAAATGTTACACCTGTAACTTCTTTTGATTTCTATAAGAAATTCGGAAAGGTAGATGGTGTATTTGAAATAGTAGGAAGCTTAACAATAAACGAGAGTATGTTATCATTAAAAAAGGAAGGAAAATTAATTTTAATAGGTAACATATCAGGGGAACCAATAAACTTGATTAGGCCAGCATTTATTGTTATGAATGAAATAAGCATTATAGGATCCGCAGCTTATACTAAAAAAGAATATGAAGAAGCTATAAAAATAATCTCTGAAGGTAAGGTTAAACCTTTTTATAAAGCCTATAACTTAAGTGATATTAATAATGCATATAATGATATTATTAATGGTAAAATAGTAGGGAGAGCAGTATTAAGAATTTAAATTCAATTATCTAACAATTAATGGGAGTAAAAAATGAGCAATGTCGTCATAATAACTGGTGGAGATAGAGGTATTGGGAAAGCGATAGCAAAAAGATTTGCTAAAGAGAAATATTTTGTTATAATAACCTATAATGCAAATAAAGAAGAGGCTGAAAAAACATTAAATGAATTGAAGAAATTGGGAGCAGAAAAAGCATATAGCTTTAAATTAGATGTTTCTAATGAAGGTGAAGTAAAAGCTTTTTCTGAGGAAGTTAAAAAGATAACAGATCATGTCAATACTTTGGTTAATAATGCAGGTATAATAAGCTATACCCCTTTTGAGCAATTAACATTAGAAGAATGGAACAAAATAATATCAGTTGACCTAACAGGTGTTTTCTTAGTTACTAGATATCTTTTAGACTTATTAAAAAAGGCAGATTGGGCTTCGATAGTTAATATATCAAGTATAGCAGGTCAAACAGGCAGCGTTTATGGGGGAATTCCTTATGTTGCTGCAAAAGCTGGAGTAATTGGGCTTACAAAAAGGTTATCTAATGAATTAGCAAAATATGGGATCAGAGTAAATGCTGTTGCCCCAAGTTTTGTGGAAACAGATTTGGTAGCAGAATTTTTAAAAGATGAAAACAAGAAAAAAAGTATAATTGAATTGCATCCTTTAAAAATATTGCTTAAGCCAGAAGATATAGCGGAAGCAGTATACTTCTTCTCAGATCCAACATTATCTCGCGGAGTAACAGGACAAGTATTGGGAATAAATGCTGGAAGATATACTTAATAATCGCATGAGGTAATTATTTTGCTAGGTAAACTAAGAAAGTATGTAAATGAAATATTACCAAAAACTGTAGGAAAATATTTATCTAAAATAGGTTTAACACCAAATGCTGCAACAACAATAGGATTTTTATTTGCTATATTAGCACCAACATTGGCATATTTTAAATTTTTTATAGCAATACCAATAATGATTGTATTATCTGGTTTAATGGATGTTGTAGATGGAGCAATAGCAAGGGCAACAAATAAAACGACGAAATTTGGGGCTTATCTTGATTCATTAACAGATAGGATTTCAGACATGCTTTTCTTCTTAGCCTTAATATTTGAAGGTCTAAATCCATATTTATCAATAATTGCATTGGGTTTTTCAGAGATTGTAAGCTATGCTAGATCAAAGGGGGAATTGCTAGGAATAAAAATGGAAGGAATTGGCTTACTGGAAAGAAGCGAAAGGCTTATTCTTCTATTTGTAGCATCAATATTAGCTCTATTAAAATATTATTTAGTAGGAAACATTATAATAGTTATAATAGCAATTCTAGGGGCAATAACTGTATATCAAAGGTCTTATAGAGTAAAAAAGGCATTAAATGATTAAAAAGGATTTATTATATTTTTCCCTTTTATTATGTTATCATTATCTAAAACCAATTCTCCTCCTATGAATGCATTTGTAACAAATCCATAATTTTCTTCCATAAAATGATTATAATAAGGTGCTTTACTATATGTTTCTATAAATCTCCAAACTTTATCTTTATCTATGGTTATTATATTTCCTCTTTTTCCTTTTTCTAAAGAACCATAATTATTTAAGCCCAAAATTTTTGAGGGAGAATATGATATATAATAAAAGAAATTAGATATTTTAATGAGGTCATATTTAACAAGCCTAAAAATAAGCCAAGGCCAACTTCCAAGCCATGGGATTCCTGAAGGGCATGTCTTAAAGTTTTCCTTTTCTTTTTTAGAATGGGGTGCATGATCGCTGCACAAGGCATCTATATTACCATCTATAAACAATTTCATTAAATTTTCCCTTATATATTCTTCCCTTAAAGGAGGATTTACCCTATAATAACACCCTTGATTTTTGCTGTTATAAAATAAATGGTGCGGTGTTGTATCTACAGTATAACCGAATTTTTTTGCTTCTAAAACTGTTGAAGGACAGCTTGCATGGGTTATATGAACCTTTGCATTTTCATTAAATTTATGAATAACATCTACAGCTGCACCTTCTAGATGGCAACCTCTTAATATGCCTCTTAAAAGGTTTTCTTCATCATGGATTTTTTCCGCCTCAGGCAATTCAGGATGAACTATTGTAAACCTATTTAATTTTAAAACCTCTTTTATCATATCTTTTCTATTCCCAATATCTTCAGGATAAATTTTAAATCCTGCAATTGGTAGTTTTAAAACCTCTTCCATATCTTTTGTATTCTTTGGTATCGCTGAATAAACTCCATAATCCGTATAGCTTTTTTCTTTTAAACTATTAAGCTTTGATTTGATTGCTGAGTAATTATCTAGTCTAGGTTTTGTGTTTGGCATATCTACAACTAAAGTGATTCCAGATTTTAGAGCGGATTTGGTTCCAGTTTCTTCATCTTCTTTATATGATAGATCCAAACCCCTTAAATGTACGTGAAGATCAACTAAACCTGGACCAATAATATATTTTTCAAATTTGTAAACTTTTTCCATCTTTGGCAATTTGCTAATTGAATCAATTGTACCTTGATCATTTATGTTAACACAACCATTTCCTAAAAATCCTCTATAATCATACAAATAACCACAAATAGAAATCATTGAGATTCGCCAATAAGTTCCTTTATTATATCGTCTTCTGTTAATATTGATCCACAATAATCACATTGTAACTTTATTTTATCTTTGCTTAGTAAAGTAAAGCTACTTGTTATTGGCTCATTGGATTTTCTTGTTATGCATGTTGGATTATTGCATTTTAATGTGCCTTTTATTTTAGACGGTATCTCAACTTTGTATTTTTTCACAACCTCATAGTTTTTTATTATATTTATTGTTGCGCTAGGGGATATTAGGCTAATTTTTTCTAAATCTTCGCTATTTGGATAATAGTCCTCAAGCTTTACTATATCTTTTTTGCCCATTGTTGTGCTTGGCACATTCATAACAATTGCTATTCTATAACCTTCATTACCTTTTATGTTAAGTATTTTTAAAACAACCAATGCCCTACCAGAATTTATGTGGTCAATAACTGTTCCGCTTTCAATTTTGCTTACTAATAACTTATCATCCTTTTTTATACTCAAATTCATTCACCCCCAAGAACTAAAGATAAAAGTGCCATTCTTAATGGGACTCCTAGACTTGCCTGTGTAAAATATCCTTGGTAGCTTGTTTTATCGACATCTGGACTTAATTCATCAACCCTTGGCAAGGGGTGCAATACTTTTGCAGTTTTCTTTGCATATGTTTCCAATAATTTTTTGGTGATCTTATAGCTTCCTCTAACCTTTTCATATTCTTGAAGATCTGGAAATCTTTCTTTCTGGATTCTTGTTACATATATTACATCTGCATCAGAAATAACACTGATATCTTTTTCTTCCCTAAGCTTTAAACCATGATTCAATGCAAATAATTTTATTTCTTCCCTAAGACCTAGCTGAGGAGGTGATATTAAAATAATTTCCTTGGGTTTAAACATAGAAAGAGCAAAGATTAAGCTTGAAACAGTTCTAGAATATTTTAGGTCTCCAACTAAAGCAAATGTTAATCCATCAATTCTATCAAATAAAGTTCTCGTTGTATATAAATCAAGAAACGCCTGTGTAGGGTGATGCGACCTTCCATCACCTCCATTAATGATTGGATGTTCTGCTACGTCTGCAGCAAACAATGCAGCTCCTTCATACTTATGTCTTAAGACAATGGCATCAACATACGAATCGAGCATCTTAATCGTATCAGCGAATGATTCTCCCTTAGCAACGCTTGTTCCTTCTTCTCCAGTAAAACCTACTGTTTCTGCTCCAAGTCTTTTTGCAGCCGTTTCAAAGCTCATTCTTGTTCTTGTTGATGGCTCAAAAAATGCTAATCCTATTATTTTATCACTTAAAATTTTTCTAACATGATTTTCTTTTAGTTGTTTTCTCATATCATCTGCCTTTGAGAAAAGTAATTCTAAATCTTCTCTATTAAAATCTAACACGTTTACAACATCATGACCTGACCATACCATAAAATCACCCCCAAATTAACCATAAAGTTCATTAATTATATTATTAAATGTATTATCATTTATGATATTTTGCTTAAGCAAACTCTCCAAAATTTGCTTTAGTGTAAATAGGTAATGTAAATTTATGTTTTCTTTTCTTAAATTTTCAATACTACCTTGGCCTCTATCTACTATTACTAAAGAATAATTTACAATTCCTTTATTTTCTCTAACAGTTTTAGCTGAATTAATTAAACTTTCTCCGGTTGTTGATACATCATCAATTATCAATCCGTGTTTATTTACTACATCAGCTCCTTCTATTTGGTTATTCAATCCATGACCTTTTTGTTGTCTTACATAGGCCATTGGTAAATTAATAAGATATGAAGTTACCGAAGCCCAAGGTATTCCTCCTGTTGCTACCCCAATAATTACATCAATATTGTCAACCTTTTTTATTTCATTTACTTTTTGGCTAAGTAAATTACCTATTCTTTTGAAACCATCTACATTACCAAGCATTTTTCTCATATCTACATAAATTGAGCTATATTTTCCGCTCGCTAGCAAAAATTTTCCTATTTTTATTGATCCGGTTTCATACAAAATTTTTGATATAACATCTATCTCTTGCATTCATACATCCCTCTTTTCTGTTCATATATTATAACTTTTGTAGCTTCCTTTGGATCTGGAGCATTCATTATAGATCTACCTACTATTTCATAGTCTGCCCCATAACATAAAGCCGTTCCAGGCTTTGCTCCCTGGTAACCAATTCCAGGTGATAGAATTTTTATTTCATTTCCAATTTTGCTCCTAAATGTTCTTATAATCTCAGGTCTAGTAGCAGGTAAAACTACACCCCATGGATTAACATCTTTTATTATATTTATTATGTTATTAATTTCTTTATCATAAATTTCCTCAGATCCCATATGGCTCATTGATCCTACTAAAATCAATTTCATGTTATTTTTGTCAAGGAAATTCTTTAACTTATCTATGCCATCTTTTTTTCCAATAAATGAATGGGCTATAATGGAATCTGCATAATTCTTAAATAATTCAGCAGTTTCAACCATAATATCTCCAATATCTGCCAACTTTAGATCTAATATTATATTGTTGTTGCATATTTTTCTTATATTTAATAGCAAATTTAAATCGTGTTTTAGAAGCAAAGGCATACCCAATTTAACTCCAGCTACCATGTTGCATATTTTTTCTAAAACTTCTATTACATCTCTTCCATCGGTTGTATTAGACCTATCTATCGCTACAATTAAAGTCAAATGTACCCACTTTTTACTTTATGTACTTTAAGTTTAAAAGTTTAAATGTTACTGAACCATGATATAAATGATTCATGCAATTTACTTAAATTAGAGCTTGATGGATCCATTAAGCCATTTATACTTAATATGCCATCTAATAAATTGTTTGGTAATGAATCAAATAATCTATAAGTTAATTCTCCATAACCTTGAATTAAATAAGATCTTGTTATAGCTATCTCTTGGCCGCATTTCATTTCTGGATTTATTTTAAACGGTTCAAAAACTGCAATAACTGGTTTACCATAATAACCAGCTATTATGCTTGCATTTTTTGTTCCCACTTTATTAAAGAGACAACCATCAATCGTTATGTTATCAGCTCCAATAAGTACTAAGTTAGATTTCTCTATAGCATTACTAATTGATGCATCAGGATATAATTCAACATCAATTCCATAATTCTTAATTTCTGTTGCAAATATAGCCCCTTCACTACCTGGGTGTGATTCTGAAACCAAAACCTTTTTTATCATATCTTTATTTTCCTTTATGACGCTTAAAACATTGCTGCTATTGCTTATGGTAAATATCTTTATTTTTTCTTTAAATAATTCATAGCTATGCCTTATTATTAATTCTCTTGAGTAACTAATATAATTTAGAAATTTCTCAGCAGCTAAATAAAGTTCCTTCTTAGCTGCGCATGAATTTTTTAAGATTAATGATAAATTATATAAGCTTCCCATGGCTGGATTCGCATCTACTATTATTTTCGAAATTTCATTAATATCATCGCATGATACAACTTTTGTTTTTGATAACTCATATACAGCTTTTGCCATAGCTTCAGCGCTCCACGACGCACCTCTTACCCTTTCCCTAGAAACTTCATTTGCTATTTCTATGAGTTTTTCCATTTATAACGCCTATAATATCTAGTATAGGAAAAGATTTATTAATTAGTAATAACTGGATAGGGTATCCAGAGGTGGAAGTGTGAAGTCAGGAAACTTAATAATAGCATTGCTAATCATATTAATAATAGGGATAGGGGCTCTAGGTTATTCTATGATGTCTTTATACAATGAAATGCAAAAGGAAATAAACAACCTTAATTCTACTATATTAAATTTAAACAATAAGACACAGATTACTTATAATGAAAAATTATCAGAATTAGCAAATAAAATAGGTTCTTTAGAAAATAGTATTAATAATTTTAATTCCAGCGTTAATACTCAAATTTTAAGTCTTCAACAACAAATAAATTCATTAGAAACACAAAGTCAATTTCCAGTTACTCTAATAGATGCAACAAATACAAGTGTTACGATAACATCATATCCTGAAAGAATTGTTTCCTTGGATCCCGCTACTACTGAGATACTTTTATCAATAAATGCAACTAATCAATTAGTTGGAGTAGATAATGATAGCTTTTATTATTTACCTCCGCAATATGAAAATGAGTTATGGAAGTTATACAATGAGGGTAAGATAATTAATATAGGTAGCACTTATTCTGAACCAAATATAGAATTGATTTTGTCAGCAAAACCCGATTTAGTTATAGGGACGTATCAGTGGTCATTTTCTGCAGTTGCCCAAGAATTGAAAAACTATGGAATACCAACAGTTCTTCTACCTTCATATAATTCATTAAGCGATCTTTACAATGCTATTATAATGGCTGGAAGGTCTACGGGAAACATAAAAAATGCTGTTAATTTAGTAGAATCCATGTCTGCAAATATATCATATTTTAGATATTTGATTAATAATATATCTCCCCAAAATGTTTCATATTTGCTATGGATAAATCCAACTTATGTAGCAGGAGGTAATACGTTTCAAAATGATATGTTCATCTTATCAGGAAACAACAATGTTTTCTCTAATATATCTGGATGGCCTATAATAAGTCCAGAAGAATTATTACAAGCTAATCCTAGTATTATAATAATAGATAGTAATGGAGGATTAATAAATGAGACAACCCTTATTAGTTGGTTACAAAGCTCTATTGGGAATGCATATCAAAACATTTCAGCAATAAAATATAATAGGGTTTATACAATAAATGGGTATTATTCTGATTATTTAGATGAGCCAGGCCCTATGGTAATTTATGGCATAAAGTTATTGATGATGATAACTCATCCAAGTTTATTCAATTTAACCACTGTTCCAAATAATATTTCGCCAAATACATTTCCATTAAATAAATAGGCGAATGCGTTTGAAATCTATCAATAAAATATTAACAGTTTTTTTAATTTTATTGCTTCCCATATCGTTTTTATTATCATTGTCTATAGGCCCCTATAGTAAGGTTAGCATATATCAAGTTATCTTTTTTATTCTAGGAAAAAATTTGCCTTCTACATATATTGATATATTAAAATATAGGTTAATTAGATCATTAGCTGCATTAATTTTGGGAATAGGATTATCTTCATCAGGATTAACATTACAATACACATTAAAAAATCCTTTGGCTGATCCATATTTATTAGGGATAAGTTCTGGGGCAATATTTGGAGTAACTATTGCAATGTTTTTTGGATATTATTCTTTTTACCAATTATATATAATTGCTTTATTAAGCGCATTACTTAGCCTAGGTTTTATCTTATTAATTTCGACAATATTTAAATCCTCCTCTACTACAATAATTATAGCAGGAATTTCTTTATCTTATTTATTAAATGGGATAACAACAATATATATGATTAGACTAGGCCCAAAGATTCCTAGTATTTTATTTTGGTTATTTGGTAGTGTTGCTTTTACTACGTTAAATACCTTAGAAAAAAGTTCTATTTTGGTTATAATTTCATTATTTTTTATGTTTTATTATTGGAAGGCAATCAACACTTTAATGTTGGGAGAAGATGTTGCAAAAAGTCTTGGTGTTAAGGTTTCATATATAAGAATTGTTTCAGTATTATTTTCTTCAATATCTACAGCAGCATTGGTTGCTATGGCAGGGCCTGTAGGATTTATAGGATTAGCGGCTCCTTGGATGGCTAGGTTAATTATAGGAAGTAATTTTGGGAAGGCATTATTGATGAGTTTATTAACTGGAAGCCTTTTAGCTATATTTAGCGACATATTAGCTAGGTTGGTTATATATCCTAGTGAGGCACCATTAACAGCAATAACAAGTATATTTGGTGCCCCAGTTTTGATATATTTGACACTTAAATATAAGGGGAGGCTATAATGCAAAGCATTATAGTAAAAGATGTTTCCTTTTCAATTAAGGATAAGGAAATAATAAAAGACATAAGTTTTGAACTTGAAGAAGGAGAAATTTTAGCTATATTAGGGCCTAATGGAGTTGGGAAGACTACTTTACTTAAAATAATAGCTGGCTTAATAAAACCAACGAAAGGAGAAGTCCTAATTTATAAAAATCCGCCAGAGAAATCAAGAAAATATTTGTCTTATTTACCAGCTAATGCAAATATAGATCAATACGCAAATGTAGAGGACATATTGTTAGCAATGCTATATGGTAAGGATAGGAAATTTATTGTAGGAAATGATGATATAAAGAAAATTAAAAATTGGTATTTTAAATTATTAGAAAAAAATTATTTAAAGACGTCATTTAATAATTTAAGTAGCGGAGAACAAAGATTGGTATTGCTTTCTGGCTGTTTTGCTAGGGAACCAAAAATAATTCTTTTGGATGAACCAACAGCATTTCTTGATATAACTAATCAGGCAAAAATATTGAGATTTATTAAAGAGATGGCGTTAAAAATGAATATAACAGTTATATTTACCATGCATGAAATATATTATGCAAACATAGCAAACAAGGTTTTATTAATGAAAAATGGTAAGATAAAGTCATATGGTAAGCCTTCTGATGTTTTAAAAAAGGATATTATTGATGATGTTTATAAAATAGATGTATTGGAAATACCTTATGATAATAAAAAAATATTTTTCCCAAGTGTTTTTTAAAGCAGATTCTAATAAGAAAAAGTTTATATTAAGATTTAAAATCCAGATGGATAATATAATAATTGAGGCGAATTAGTATGGTATCATATAAGAGGTATGAACTTCCTCCATTGCCTTATTCGTATGATGCATTGGAGCCTGTTTTAAGCAGAGATATATTAACATATCACCATGATAAACATCATCTAGCCTATGTAAATGGGGCTAATGCAGCTATGGAAAAGTTAGAAAAATATCTTAATGGCCAAGAACAAAGCATAGATATTAGAGCAGTATCAAGAGACTTTGAATTTAACTATGGAGGTCATTTACTTCACACATTGTATTGGCTAAATATGGCTCCTACAGGTAAAGGAGGAGGAACACCAGGAGGAACAATTGCAGATGCTATAAATAAGAACTTTGGGTCTTTTGATAAATTTAAAAAAGTATTTGGAGATGCTGCTAAATTAGTAGAAGGAGTTGGATGGGCAATTCTAGCGTTAGACCCTGTTACAGGGGATTTAAAGATAACGCAAGTAGAAAAACACAACGCTGTTATAACAATGAATTTAGTTCCATTACTTGCATGTGATGTGTTTGAGCATGCATATTATTTACAATATAAAAATGATAGAGGTAGCTATGTAGATAAATGGTGGGATGTAGTAAACTGGGACGATGTTGAAAAGAGATATCAAAAAGCTTTAACTTTACCAAAGCTCATTTTGTAAAAAATTAAAATATTTCCATTTTACTTTTTTCTTGGTGTAAACGTTGAGGGTTATTGTTACGGCATCAACTAAAGGTATAGGTTACGGCATTTCTAAGGTTTTATTGGAAAATGGTAATGAAGTTGTTATTTCAGGCCATAATGGAGAAAATTTAGCAAATGCCTTAAATAACTTAAAAAATTATGGAAAGGTTTATGGAATAATATCAGATTTAAGAAATATAAATGACGTTAGAAACTTAATAGATAAATCAGTAAATATACTTAAAGGATTAGATGCAGTTGTTTATGTGGCACCCCCTCCAAAACCAGGTAATTTTGAAAGCACACCTATTGAGATGTGGGATGATGCAGTTAAATCATTACTTTTAAGCGCAGTCTGGGTAACAAAATTCTCTTTGCCATATATAAAGGAAAGTAAAGGATCTTACGTTTATTTAAGCAGTTTTGCAATAAAAGAACCTCAAGAAAATTTGATATTAAGCAATGTCGTAAGGATTTCTTTAGCGGGCCTAACAAGAAGTCTTTCTAAGGAATTGGGTAAATATGGCATAAAGGTTAATATGATAATGCCAGGTTGGATAGAAACTGAAAGAGTTGAAGAGGTAGTAAATTCTAGGGCAAAAAGTGAAGGGAAGAGCAGCGAAGACATTAAAAAAGAAATAGAGAAGGGAATACCATTAAAAAGAATGGCAAAACCAGAAGAAATTGGTGAATTAGTTAATTTTTTGATAGCAAAAAACACATATATAAGCGGGGCATCAATTCCATTTGATGGGGGTTTACTAAATAGTGTTTTTTAAATACTAGACAAATATTTTATTATTGCGTTTGCCGCATCCATTCCACTTTTTAATGCAGGTCCTAGTTGGCTTGGGCCGTGAACAACGTCTCCTGCAGCAAATACTCCCTTTCTTGTTGTCATTAAATTCTTATCAGTAACTATTGTTCCCCAGTCAGTTAATGTTATACCACAACAGTTGTTTGTAAGAGGTGCAGTTGGTCTCTCTCCAACTGCTTTAGATGCGAAATCGAATTCAGTTTCAAATTCGCTTCCAGGTATTGGAACTGGTTTAGGTCTTTTTTCTCCGGGAGCGTGAACCAATTGGTTCCTTATTATTTTTACTATTCTTTTTCCATTTTCTTCCCTAAATTCTGTTGGAACAGTTAATTCCCATATTTCTATACCAGCTGCCTCTAGATTATTCATTTCCATTACTCCCATTGGTGCCTCTTTTTTGCTCCTTCTATAAGATAATACAACTTTTTTCATTTTGTTTTTGAATTCATCATATGTCATTGGTATGTAAGCAGCATCCTCAGCAGTATATCCTCCTCCAATAACTAATAATCTTCCAGATAAATTTGGCACGATATCCCAAGGTCTATAACCAAATTTAGCTAGATGTGTTGCTACAATAAATTCCATTGATGGGAATACCCATGGTAAATCTTCTCCTTTTACTTTCATTTTATTGCTTTCCCATGTACCTGTTGCAATTAGGGTTGCATCATGTTCCTTTATTATATCTTCCAAATCTACTGATTGTTTAGGACTTATTATCTTATCCATTATTCCATAGCTTACATTTGCATTTATTTTTGTATTTAATACAAACTCTACTCCAGCATCCATTAATTCTTTAACCCCTTCCCTAACTGGGGGTTTTGGAATTCTATATACATGAATGCCAAATATTAACATGCCCCCTGGTTCTGGTAACATATCATATACTGTTACTTGATAACCTTTGCATCTTAAAAGTCCTGCTGCTCCAAGCCCCGCTGTCCCAGCCCCAATAATTGCTACTTTCTTACCAACTCCAGTTGGGACCTGATCCGGCTTGCACCTTAAAAATTTCACTTCTAATATCACCAGCATAAAAAATATAGGTAGAGATTAATAAATTGGTAAGATAAGAAAATATAATATGTGGGAAAAATGTCTTGTCAAGAAAAGAAAAGCGAGGATTGCAAGTCAAGGTGGCTTATTTGTAGGGAAGGACTTCCTAATGAAGTTAAAGATTATTTGAAAAATTTTAGAGTGTTGATGCCAAATGTTCTTTTAACAGGCGTTTCACAAGATATGAGCAATGTATATTATATGTTTTATACACAAAGAGGATCAGGCTTTTTTGTAGAGATGGATAATACATACTTTAATTTTTCAGAATGTAGGGAAATTATTAAAGGGGATTTATTAACAAATATACCTAGATTAGTAAGAAGTGATGAAAATTTAAGATTAGTTGAATACATAATAGATAATATAATGTTTCCCTCATGATTTCATCTATCAAATGTTATGCTAGTACATCTGACATGCTCTTAACAGTAAAGGGTCCACTTTAGAACATTTCTTGTTTCCATTAAGATTCTGATTATATATCTCATTTGAGCAGACGAACAGTTAGAGAGTGTCTGACTTTGCTAGATCCTATTTACTGGTTTAGATCTTTGATATGCCTACTCTTCTATTTAATTTTCTCTTAATTGTTAAGAAGTATGTTTGTGAACTTCATCATTAGTATCAATTGAAATAATAAAGCACTTCTCCATGATCTCTAGCGTGTCTTAAAGTCATTTGTAGACTATATATTATAATTTAAAAACATGCTCTCTATAAATAGAAATTGTGATTAGAATGAGTAATCAGCAGTACGATTATAGAGGAAAAGAATGTCCTGAAGGATATATATTGGTAACAAGACTATTAAGCAAACTAAATCCAGGAGAAACTATTGAGGTAATAATGGATTCATGGAGATGCGCTACTATGATAGCATATGAATTTGCTAAAGTTTCATCGATTGAAATGAAGGTAGATAAACTAAATCAAAAGGATATAAAGTTTGTATTTAAGAAGAAAAACTAATAAAATTTCTCCAATAAGCTTAAATCCTCTATAATGCATTTTTTGTCTACTTTTCCATTAACAATTTTAACTCCTTCTGACTCAAGTAGAGATTTTTTAAAATTCTTTCCATAAGGAGTATATCCTCCTAATTCTCCATTACTCATTACTACTCTATGGCATGGAACTATTATTGGATTTTTATTGTTTTTTAGTAAATAGGCAACCTTTCTTTGATTTATACCTAAAAATTTTCCTAAAGCTTTATATGTGGTCACATAACCCATCGGTATAAATTCCAAAACATCATATAGAATTTCTTCATCCATTTTCTCACTACTTCCTGTTAAAAACGAAACGCCCGGCCCCAGCTTGAAGTGCCTGCGAGCCCTTTCGGAACTCACTGGCAACTTCAACGCGGCCGGCTTAACTTCCGGGTTCGATACGAGTCCGGGTGTTACCCGGCAGCTATGGCCGGGCCAGGCAATAATCTAAGTTTTTAGTATACAAATATAAGCTTTACTATTTTAAAGTTATAAACTAAAAATAAAAATAAAAATTGGGGGAGGGGATAGATGGGCATTTGTGAATTAAAGGCTAAAAAAGGACTAATTAGGGTTTCTTCTCAACAAGATAAAGGAAAAATAAAGAGTATCTCTATAACAGGTGATTTTATGGTTTTTCCTGAGGATGTAATATGGGAGATGGAAAAAGGATTAATAGGAATAGATGTTGATGAAAAAAATATAAGAGAAATGGTAAAAAAATATTTATCTAATGCAAAACTGATGGGGTCATCAATTGATGATTTTGTTGAAGTAATTATTTGTTCTCTAAGGGGTGAATAAAATGAAATTAAGAGTCTTAATGTTTGAAACTCCTCACGATGGATATTATAATATAGCATTTGAGGAGGCGTTAGCTAGGGCAAGGGGTTGCAATATTATAGATGATACCTTAAGGTTTTTCAGAAATAAAAATGCTGTAATAATTGGCTATTTTCAAAAGGCGGAGGAAGAAGTAAATCTAGATTATTTAAAAAAGATAGATGCTCAGCTAATAAGAAGGCCTACTGGAGGTGGGGCTGTATATCATGATTTAGGAAATTTAAATTATTCTATTGCAGTATCTTATGATAAAGCAAAAAATATGAGTCCTGTTGATTATATATTTTCCGTTCTTATTAAAGGACCAATAAATGCTTTAAATTCATTAGGTTTTGATGCTAGACTTGAAAATATTAATGATATAGTAGTAAATAATAGGAAGGTAAGTGGAACAGCCGCAAGCACTTCTTGGAATACGTTATTTTTCCATGGAGCAATGCTTCTAAATACAGACATGGAAAAGCTTTCGTCAGTCTTAAAAATTTCTCAGAAAAAATTAATAGATAAAGGAGTAAGCAGTGTTAAATATAGAGTAACTAATTTATTTGATATTAATAACAAAATTAAAATCGATGATATTATTAATTCTTTCGTAAATTCATATAAACAACTTTTGAATTATGACGATGTTTATTATTCAATACCAACTAAAAAGGAAATTGAAATTGCTAGCCTGATATATGAGGAGAAATATACTAAATATGAGTGGAACTATAATAGGGAGAGCCATTCTGTCTTTCAAAAATTAGAAGAACAGATAAAGGAACTTTGCCAAGTGATATCAAATTGATAGAAGGAAGCGTAACATCTTATGTAAAGCAACAAAATAAAGTTATAGTTTATTTGTCCAATGGTAAAAGCATTGAATATGAAAACGCAGAATTGTATATAACTAAGAAAAGAATAAATTTCATTAGAGCCATTTTTTCATTAATTTTCTTTTCATTAATTTCTTTTTCAATAATATATTATTTACCTCCATGGAAACTTTATGGATTAAAACCAGGAATACAATTTGCTTTTTCACTAGCCCTTTTTGCAATATTGGTTGCATCACTTTATTCTATATATATTTCAGCAGATTCTTTAAGAAAATATCCAATTTTAATAATAAAGCTAAATGGTGAAATTCATGAATATCTTTTACTATCTAAATATAAGAATCAAGAAAGTAAAGGCTAATTGATGTAGAAAGAACATCTAATGCAGAACCTGGACTTGCATTATTCCATAAGGATTTTAAATAATTAATAGAAAAATCTATTCCGTATTTATCAGCAATTCTTAAAGCAACTTTTGCATCCATCATCATTTTCTTATAAAAATAAAATCCATTTCTCTTAGCAGTTAAGGTATCACCATAGTTTGAAATAATAAACAATAGGCCTCTAAGGAATCCTTCCTTTACGTTTTTAAATTTCTTTATGTAATTTAAAGCGTTTAAAGAAATGCTATAATTATTTATTAGCTCATTATTTACTAAATCCCAACTGTATGCCTTTAATACTTCATAAAGGCTTTTTGGATAAGAAGTAAATATATCAGGCATTATTCCAATGTATTTTCCTAGGTATGATGGGGTAAGGATTCTTAATATATCGTAATAAATTTTTCCTTCTTTCTCTCCAGAATTTTTTATAATATTTGAAGCATTTCGCGTTAATTCCATAATATTAGTTGAATTTTTAAGGGATATTGCTAAAGGGATATGGAGTAGAAATTCTCCAAATGCTACGTTTTTCTTAATACCATAATTTATTAAATACTCTTTATATTCTATAAGGGCATTTAATAATGAATTTTCCTCATTTATGCATGCATCATGCATAATCTTTGAAGATATAGATGCATGAATTAAAAAGTCAAAGTAATTCTTGTCATCATGATTAAAGGGAGTAATGCCTCCAGGTTTTGGATATAGACTTGGCTCAACATATAAGCCCATAGATAAAATTGGTATCAAATCGCACTGCATTTTTATTACCTTAGATTACTCAAGAAGTCATCTAAGGTCTCTGATTTTAATAGGGCTTTTACGACTAAATTATTTGATCCAACTTTCCTCTTTAATTTATATAAAGATTCCAAAAACAATTCTTGAGGCATTGAGTCTGGGCCGCATCCTCTTTTGCTATAAAACAAGTCTAGTGCATAATTTAGTTGCATGTCTTTATATAAAATTAAATACGATACAATAACTGTCCCGGTTCTTCCACAACCAGCATGGCAATGTACATAAATTTTCTTTCCTTTCTTTAGATTATTTTCAATTATTTCAACTGCCTTACCTATATTGATTATGGGCTCAACATCAAAGTCCTCTATTGGCAATACTATTCTGTTATTATTTCCTCTAACAACACACGAGGGATCTAAAGTTATTATCAAATCAGCATTAATATTAAATTTTTCTAAATCAATACATCCTGGGCCAGCATATAGATTGCTTATTATTTCTTTTGGTAATCCTGCCAAAGTTATTCACCTATCAACTCTTTTGCCTTTTTAAATACATTTACCCATTGTTCCCATCCCATAAGCCCTGTGTTTGTATTCCTCGCGCTAGGATGATAGCTTGCTATTAATTTTTTATTTCCTGGCAAATCATAAACTGCTAAATGCTTAAATTCATATTTTACATTATATATGTTCGTTATTGTATCAAACGCTATTTTTCCTAAGGTTATTATTACTTTTAAATTTTTTAATAATTTTAATTCACTTAACAAATAAGGCAAGCAATTAGATATCTCATCTTTATTTGGCTTGTTTTGAGGAGGTGCACAATGAATTACTGCTGTAATATAAATATTTTTTATTTCTAATCCATCATCTTTACTTATGCTTGTTGGCTTATTTGCAAATCCTGTTTCATACAGAGCTTTAAATAGCCAATCACCTGAATGATCACCAGTAAATACTCTACCTGTTCTATTTCCTCCATTTGCTGCTGGTGCTAATCCAACTATCGCTATTTCTGCATTTTTGTCTCCAAAGCTTGGCACAGGTTTGGCCCAATAATTCCAATCTTTAAATCTCTTTGGCGGATGTTTTGCAACATCATTTATGTAATTAATTAACCTAGGGCATTTTCTACATGAAATTATTTTTTGGTTTATTTCTTCTATGTCTTCCATTCTATACCCTAATAGATTAATAACTCTTAAATTTTTAATTTATTTATAAATACTTCTATATCATTGGAGGATATGGAATAAGAATCTTCTTCAAACAAAATGTTTGGGTCTTTTAGCGCATGTCCAGTTAAAATTAAGACACCTTTATCATATTTATTAAGATAGCCATTATTAAGTAATTTATGATATGCTGCAATAGTAGAGGCGGATGCAGGCTCAACTCCTATACCTTCTTCTCTAGCTAGTTCTTTTTGACCTTCTATAATTTCTTTATCATCAACTTTTATTGCATATCCATTTGAATCTTCTATAGCTTTTATTGCCTTCATGTAATTAACAGGTTTTCCAATCCTTATTGCTGTAGCAATAGTTTCTGGATTTTCAACAAATTCAATTTTTTTCTTTTTTCCTATAATATAATCAGCAATGGGAGAAGATCCTGAAGATTGCACTGCAATCATTTTGGGAATTTTTTCTATTAAACCTGATTTTTCTAACTCCTTGAAGCCCTTCCATATTGCATATATGTTTCCAGCATTTCCAGTTGGAACAATAACGAAGTCAGGATTACCTATTTCCTCAAATATTTCAAATGCTATAGTTTTTTGTCCTTCTAATCTCCAAGGATTAAATGAATTAACAGGATAAACATCTTTATTCTTATTAAATAACTTTTTCACTTTATCCAATGCCTCATCGAAATTTCCATTTATTTCAACAATGTGGGCCCCGTGAAGGATTGATTGAAATAGCTTTCCTTTAGCAACTTTTCCTTTAGGTAAGAAGAGAATTGTTTTGAGTCCAGCCCTTGCTGAATATGCAGATGCTGATGCTGCAGTATTTCCTGTTGATGCTGCAACAACAATTTTATATCCTAAAGTTGCTGCAGAGCTTATCGCAATAGTCATACCTCTATCTTTAAAGCTACCTGTAGGATTAAGCCCTTCAAATTTAAAGTATAGGTTTTCAAATTTCCTTGATTTAATTAAAGGTGTATTTCCTTCATTTAATGATACTATTTTTTTATAATTACCAGGTATAAAATCTTTATATCTCCACACTCCTTTGCCTTTTAATCTTTTAATGTCTATTTCTTTCTCATTTATTATTTCTAACAAACCCCCACATTTAGGGCAAACTATAAGGTTTTGATCAATATCGAAAGTAGAATTGCAAGAAATACATTTCATGAATCCATGCTTGTCAATCATCCCACCACAAATTTAAGCATTTTCAGCATTTAAAAATTTAATGCTTTCATTGTTAACCCCCCGGTTAACAATAACATTAATAAAATTTGAATGAACAAAATATAATCTGTGGAAAAAAATGAAACTTTGCGACAAAGAAGTAGGTAAAATAGGATTCGGTACATGGGGTATTGGTGGGGGTTATTGGCAAAAAGATTATTCTAAAGATAAGGAATCAATAGAAATTTTAAGATATGCTTATGAAAAAGGGTTTAGACTTTTTGATACAGCAGAAATGTATGGTGATGGACATTCTGAAGAACTTGTAGGGAAGGCCTTAAATGAATATGAAGACGTTTTAATTGTTAGTAAAGTATGGTCAAATCATTTAAGGCATGATGATTTAATAAAATCAGCAATTAATAGTAGAAAAAGGTTGGGAATTAAATCAATAGACCTTTATTTAATCCATTGGCCTAATAATAGAGTACCAATAGAAGAGTCGATAAGAGCTATGGAAGAATTGATTGATAGTGGGGTAATAAGATGTATGGGAGTTAGCAACTTTGACGTAAAACTATTAAAAGATGCAATGCAATCTGCAAAGAAATATGAAATAGCTGTTAATGAAATTGAATATAACGTATTCCATAAAAGTCCTGAAAACGATATTATTCCATTTGCAAAGGAAAATAAAATAGAAATTATAGCATATTCTCCCTTAGCAAAAGGTGAGGTTATTTATGATAGTATTTTAAAGAAAATAGGGGAAAAATACAATAAAACATCTGTTCAAATAGCCTTAAATTATTTATTGAAAAATTCTATTCCAATTCCAAAGGCTTCTAATAAGAAACATATAGATGAAATAATGGGATCAATAGATTTTCAAATAAATGAAGAGGATTATGAAATATTAAAAAAATTGTAATTATTTAAATATCTATAATCTTATTAATAAAAAATTATGCTACAAATGGTATTTGAAAGTAAGGGATAAATAATCTTGGCTATTTGAATTTATGTTTTTATAAAAAAGAAGAATATAAGGTTTAAAGTTCATATAAATATTAGAGGAAAAGTTCATAGAAATATACGTAGAATGGTAAATAAAAAATGAAATCTGAAGAAATAAGAGAAGAAATAAAGAAAGTGTTAATTGATAATCCTTCAATAATAGCCGAAGCTATAGCTCAGAGGCCAGAAATAATTTATGAGGTATTGGCAAAGCTTACCCCATGGCAAAACCTCGCGACTAAAGATGATATTAGGGATGTGAAAAATTCACTCTCAAAATTAGATGCAAAGGTTACTGGCTTAGAAGAAAAAGTAGGGAACTTAGAAAAGCAATTTGCCACCAAGGAAGACATCTCAAAGTTAGTTACAAAAGAAGAAGCAAAGCAATTTGCCACCAAGGAAGACATCAAAAGGCTTGAAAATATTGTAAATGCCTTAGGTGCTAGATGGGGAATTTTATCAGAAAGTTCCTTTAGAAATGGTATATATGAAATTTTAAAGGATATAGGCTGGGAAATCAAAAATGAATTGATTTATGACAAAGATGGTTACGTTTATAATGATCCATCAGAAGTTGAAATAGATATTGTAATCAAAGATGGAAATATTATTATGATAGAAATAATGTCAGCACTAAAGAGAGGAGATCTACCTATAATAAAAAGGAAGAAGGAGCTTTATGAGAAAAAGGCCGGAGTTAAAGTTAGTGAAATAATCGCTATTACTCCTTTTATACATGATAAATATCAAGACAAAGTAATAGCTATGGCTAAAGATATGGGGATCAAGATAATTACTTCCTTAGATAATATTAAATAAACCTTATTAACTAATATTCAAATGATCTGGCTTCCTCCTAACTTTAACTTAATTAATGATTAGTTTATCTCTTTTTCCAGCATATCCCACGTTTAAACCACCATTCATGTTATCTACTTATATTTTAAATCCATATAAGTTTAATCCATATCGGAGTTTTTATTAGTAGAAAAGTCAAGATGCATATAGTAATATAATAAAAAAGGAAGATATTCACTCTCAAACTAAGATAGGCGAAAAGCCTGGGATATTAATGGTTCGCTAACACAATAGTTTCTGTTTTCTTTTTTGATCCAAGAGTGTTTCATTAGTTGCATTAAGTAATTATAAACTTCAGAATCACTTATTTCAATTCCCTCTTCAAGTTCCAAGGCTTTTTTCACATCACTCCAAGTTTTACATTCCTTCAATAAATTCATTATTGTCTCATACCTTTTTCTTGCAACTTCTCTTCCAATCAAAAAATTATTGAATTCTTTAATGATTAATTTTTTAGCGTATTCAAGCGTTAAATTTATACTTTCTTCAAGATCCTTCTTTTCCATATATGTAAAGCCAAAATAGGTCAACCAACCAGGAATTCCTCCAATTTTTTCGTATACCGTTTCATAATCTTTAAAATCAATGTTAATCTCTTCAAAACCTCTTTTAAGAAATTCTATTGCTTTTTCCCTATTAAAAGGCTTTAATTCTATAGTTGAAAATGCTCTTCCATAAAGTGGACTATTTGGATCATCAATTTTTAGAAATTCATATAGCATTCCCATCTCAGACCCACTTAATATAATTTTTATGTTTTTTAAATTATCGTAAGCATATGCAAGTGATGGTAAGATATTTATACCTTTTAATTTAATAAGCTCTTGAGCTTCATCTAAAACAATAATTACCTTCTTCCTAATTTTTTCCATAGCACTTAGAATAGAAGAAAAGCTTGGCCTTTCTTTTTTCTTCCAGTTAAATTTTATTTCATTTCCAAATATTTTTATACCTTGAATTTCTTTTAAAAAATCAATTAAATAGGGAAATTTATTTGCTAACTTGTTTATTTCATTTTGGAGTTCTAAAGAAAATTCCTTATAAGACAAGTAGTTATTTTGCTCAAACATTCTTAAGTCTAAGTAAATATAAGGCAAATTTAACTCATTCAAAGATATCCTTATTAAAGAAGATTTACCAGTTCTTCTTAATCCTAAGACTAATAATATAGGGGTCCTTAGCTCTTTTAACTTTTCTATTTCTTCTTCTCTATCAAAGAAATCCTTTCTATTATGTTTAGGCGTTATGTCGAATAGCACTTCTACCCCTAGAAGTAACTTCTACCCCTAGAAGTAATAAGTTTATCGATAAATGGGTTTTTATTATCATATGTGAAACTTACTGAAATTAATGATTTCTTTTATTAAATCTTATATCTTGTCCTGTTAATCTGTTTGTCTCATTACTTATCAAAAATGAAATTAGAGAAAAATCTTTTTTAAGTGGCTTGTTGTCTTATTCAAGACAAAATTTATTATCTTATAATTAATCATTTTTAATATAAAATTTTAAAATAGAACTTAGATTTAAAATTTAAAATATTAATTATATGATTTAACCTTTTGGGGGTTTAGGGGCGAAAGTCCCCTTCCATGAGGGATGAATAGCCCCCTTATAGAAATGTTTTTATGGTTATACTAAAACAATAAATATAAGGCTTCGGCTGAAAGTGCTGGGCCATACCCTAGGGACTGGGGATTAAACCTGTGGTGAGCAAACCCTCCATAACCTCTCTTCCACATGGGGCATAACGAAACGGTTCCATTCGATGGAATCTCCGCTGTGGGTGTAGGGGAATCGAGGTTGCTCTAAGAATCAGGAAATCCTACCGCGAGGTGGAGATGCTCCGTCCGTAAGAGCAGGGTAGTTTACTAATTGAGTTAAGTAATTATAAACTTCAGAATCACTTATTTCAATTCCCTCTTCAAGTTCCAAGGCTTTTTTCACATCACTTCAAAATAATAGTATTTATAGAAGGGAAGCCCATACAATTTAAATTCTATAATAAAAAGAAAACTTTTTATTGATAGAAATCAATCATAATCTTTATAAGCATCTCTAGTTATTTAATTTAATATAGCAGATCCCAGTTTCTATTTTAGATAATATAAAAACAATTTATTTAAAATAACTCTTATCTCCTTCTCAATAAAATAACTCCAGCAACAATAATTAATACAACTGCAACAATAATTATAAAATCAATCGAATTATTTGAAATTTTTGGAGCTAAAGGTGAAGATGAAACAGTTGTTGTAGATACACTATTTGTTGTTGATGAGCTCGTAGGAGTAGTTGATGTGGTTGTCATTGATGTTGTACTACTTGTTGTTGATGTGGTTGTCATCGAGATACTTGTTGTTGATGAGCTCGTAGGAGTAGTTGATGTGATGGTTGTTGTTAATGCCGTTGTTGTAGTAGTAGGAGTTGTAGTAGTAGGAGCCTGTATAAATGATACATGAATATCAGCACCAGTTCCATTAACAGTTATTTTTCCCGATGAAGGCGTTACATTATAGCCTTTAACAGGACTTATGGTATATGAGTAAGTACCGTTGGGCTCATCAAATGTTATTGTGTTAGATGTAGATGATTTGGTTATACCATTAAGAATTACAGTCCATAATGTTCCAGATGGCAGACCTGATTCTGTAAAGGTAACGGAATAAGCGACAACGGGAGATAAAATTCCCGTTGGTAGAATGGTTACTGTATCTGAACCTGAGTTTGCGACATACATATACCCATTCTCAGGATCATAAGCAATACCTATAGGTTCATCCTCTACATTGACGATTTCTATTACTGATGTATTTGAGATTACTGAAACTGTATTAGAAACAAAGTTTGTAACATACATATACCCATTCTCAGGATCATAAGCAATACTAATGGATGTAATCCCAACGTTAATATTTGCAATTACTGATGTATTAGAAATTACAGAAATGTTACTGGAACCTAATCTGATAACATACATATACCCATTCTCAGGATCATAAGCAATACCTACAGGCGCAATGATTTTATTAGTGGTTTGTATTTGAGGGCCTAGAGTAATATTTGCAATTACTGATGTATTAGAAATTACAGAAACCTTGTTAGAATTAATGTCAATAACATACATATACCCATTTGCAGGATCATAAGCAATATTAGCTGGTCCGTTGCCAACAGTAATATTTTTAATAACTGATGTATTTGAGATTACTGAAACTGTATTAGAAACAAAGTTTGTAACATACATATACCCATTCTCAGGATCATAGGCAATACCTACAGGCCAATTCCCAACATTAATGTTTTCAATTACAAATTTATTAGAGATAACCGAAACTGTATCAGAACCTACGTTTGTAACATACATATACCCATTCTCAGGATCATAAGCAATACCTATAGGCCCACCGCCAACAGTAATATTTTTAATAACTGATGTATTTGAGATTACTGAAACTGTATTAGAACCTGAGTTTGCGACATACATATACCCATTTGCAGGATCATAAGCAATACCTACAGGCCAATTCCCAACAGTAATATTTTTAATAACTGATGTATTAGAAATAACAGATACCGTATCTGAACCATAGTTTGCGACATACATATACCCATTCTCAGGATCATAAGCAATGCCATTTGGTGCATTCCCAACAGTAATATTTGCAATTACTAAGTTATTATAAATAACAGATACCGTATCTGAACCATAGTTTGTAACATACATATATCCATTTGCAGGATCATAAGCAATACCTATAGGCCAACTACTAACATTGACGTTTGCAATTACTAAGTTATTAGAAATGATAGAAACTCTATTAGTATAAAAGTCAGTAACATACATATATCCATTTGCAGGATCATAAGCAATACCGAAAGGCCCACCTCCAACGTTAATAACGAAGACAAGCGGGGAGAGCTGTGCCATTTTTGAATCCTGAGGTTGTAAATATTTGATTAGTTTATTTTCTCCTTGAGAAGATGAAGAAAATGTTTGCATTACTCCTCCTGAAGAATCTAGTCTTTTTACATGTTTATTTTCTATTTCTTGAGAAATTGAAAATAAGTAGCTTAAATTATTTGTAGAAATAAAGATTGAAGGTTCCATCATATTATTATCTAGCATCTTTTTGATTAGAGTTTCATTTAAAGAAGGTTTAAAATATCGCGTTTGATTATTGGCAAAGGCAATAGAAATGGGACCCACTAATGATACAACAAATAGAAGTATTAACAATATAGAAGAACTTTTTTTAAATGGGTTTTTAAAATCCACAGGACTCCACCTCTAATAAAACATTATATTAAACCTCTTTTTATATATTTTTCTATATTTTATGCTGTGTCAAATAATTAAACAAAATAAATGGGAATATGTTGAAAATGCTTTTGGCATCATTTTTCCTTCATTTTTATATTATAAAAAGATATAACCATCATATTATTGTCTTATGATCTCTTCCTTTAATCTTCTTTCTCTTGAAAGCAAAATTTTTAAAAATGTTTTGCAAAACTAATAAAAATTATTACCACTTTCATCATATCTTTACTATTTATCTTTTAACTCCTACTTCCTTTTATTGCCAGATTAAGCGTCTTTCGGCCTTCTCATTTCTTAATTGTTCCTAATAATCTTGATTCCAGAGTATTAGCCTTATTGATCAGATTTCATTTTTAATATACATCTCTATTTACTTCATAAGTCCATTTTTTCTATAAATCGGATCTTCCTCTACATGAAACTAAAAATAAGAGCATAAAAGCCCATGTAAACTATCCCACCTTCACACACAGGGCTTTGGAGTTTCCATAATTATTAATAGTAAATCTTCATTACTCCTTTGTTATGTTTGCATATTGTGGCCCGTATCTCTTATTAAGGCATGGGTTATGTTTATGCTGTTTCTGTCTATATTTCCAGAAAAACATCTCTTCATATGAAAACATTCCAGGATTCATATTTCGTTAAACACTTTGTTTTATGATTTATACACTCTTCTTAGAGGGGGATCTTTAGGTGATATCTTAGAAATTTATGATATGAGGCGCCGCGGGCGGGATTTGAACCCGCGCGGGGATTAACCCCATCGGCTTAGCAGGCCGACGCCCTACCGGGCTGGGCGACCGCGGCATCAACTCTTCATTCACATTATAATATCTAAGTTTAAGGTTTTTAAGGTTTTCAATATCGTTGGTTCGCGAATTTTAAATAATTTGTTTAAAACAACATGATTGAAAAATTTTTATTATAAAGATTTATAGTTTAAATATATTAAATCAGATCGGGGATGCTTGTGTATGAGATAAGAACCTTAACAATTCATTATGGAAAATCCCTTTCTGATGATATGGAAGACGCTAAAGATGAAATAGAAACTTTTTTGTCAAGGTTTTCAGAAGAAGTGGATAACTATAAAAGTCAATTTGGTATAAGCCCAACATATTTAAGGATCGCATTTCCAAATCCACCCTTTTTGGATGATTTGGAAAGCTTTGTAAAGTTATTAGAAGACCTAACAGAAAGATATTCTATTAATTTGGGTCAATTAGATTCTAATTATAACAGCTTATCTGAAGCAATATTATTGATCGCAAGCAATAAAATGTTTGCATCAATATTAATGAAAGGTAATGATTGGGATGAGGCTATAAAGATATCAAAGGCATTGCATGAATTAACATCTAATTCTCCAGAATTGGGAGCAAATATTGGCGTGAACACATTAAATGAAAAACATTTTATAACACCATATTATCCATTAGCATCAGCAATTCCAGGTAAAATTATGATATCTGCAGCATTAACTTATCCGAATTATTTAAAGGATTCTTACACAAAAAATGGTTATGATGGAATGATTTCTTCTATTATAAATGCTGGGAAGATCGCTGAAGATATGGCCATGCATGTTGCAAATGCATTAAATATAGAATATGCTGGCGTTGATTTAAGTGTTTCTCCTTGGATGGAAGAATCGAGCTTAGGGCTTGTCGAACAAGTTTCAGGGGTAAGATTACCTAAGCCTGGATTCGCATATGGGTTAAAAAGAGTTAATGATGCCTTATTGATTTCCTCTAAGAGTTTGAAAACCACTGGATTTAATGAGGTAATGCTACCAATTGCAGAGGATTCAAAATTAAAAGCAAGGGCAAGTGAAGGAGAATTTAATGCAAGAGATTTGGTAAAATTAAGCGGTGTTTGTTTGGCAGGCTTAGATTTAGCAGTAGTTCCTCATAATATAGTTGATGTTGCAGGTTTGTTATTAGATGAATCAGCATATGCAAAAATGAAGTCAAAAGCATTAGGGGTAAGAATTATACCGGTTGAAGGTGTAGAGCCAGGAGATAAAGTAGACCTAGGCAGATTCGGAGAAACCCCAGTTATCTCCATATAAAATTTTTGTCCCTTGTGCTGGCCTCACTATTTTAGCCTCAGCATTTATGTTGCATTTCTTATAAATATTTAAACCTGTATTTATTAGATTCTCTGCATTTTTCTCATATAGAACAATTATTGATGGTCCTGCACCACTTATTGCAACTCCATAAGCGCCTTCATTATGCAAGGCTTCTTTAATTTCCATAAAACATGGAACAGCCTTTGCTCTTGCATTTGTAACAATAGTATCATTCATTGCTTTCCCTGCAGCTTTAAGATCACCCTTCAATAATGAAGAGATGAGAATTCCCAAATTTGCAGTATCATGTATGTGATGTTTAAATTCCACAAATTTTGGTAATAAGGATCTCATATATTGTGTTTTATTTTCTAGGTAATAATTAATTGGTCTAAATATAATGAAAGATGCATTAATATCAAAGCTATAAGCAAGTATATTATCATCAATATTTCCTACAACAACAAGCTTTCCTAATAGAGATGCAGAAACGTTATCATAATGAGGAACTCCTGCAGAAACTATTTCCCCTTGGCCTGCATATTTTATTAATTCTTCCCTTTTTAGGCCTAAATCTAACACATTCGATAATGCAAAAACAGCTGCGGCAGCACTTGCTCCACTACCTCCTAAACCAGATGAAACAGGTATTCCTTTCCAAATTTTGATACTTATATCGTAGTTGTTTAGTTTTAAGTCATTCATCATATATCTAATAGCATAAGAAGCGCTATTGTTTTCGCTAACATTAGATGAGAATGGCCCATCAATTTTTTCAACTTTAATATCCCCGGCACCATTTTTTGCTGATATAGAAACTACATCATAGTAGGCATCGTGAGCAAGAGATAAAACATCAAATCCAGGTCCTAAATTTGCAGAGCTAGAATAGGCTTTAGCCCACACTTCTTCCATCTTAATCACCTTTTTGCTAAAAACGAATAGTTTAAGAAATATAAATCTTTATTTTGTGTTTGATATGATAAGTTTCATATAAGGAAAAAAATTATAAATTTAAATAAAAAAGAACTATAAATCTGCTAATAAGAATAAATAAGGGATTTTTATTAATAGTTATGTAAAAATAATGAAGCTTTTTTAATTAATAACTAATAATTTTTGCATCAGCTAATATGTTAAATAAATTTATAAGATCTTCATTATTAACATTCTTTTTACCATATTCAGCTAATAAGAGAGTGTAAACTTCTTTTAGAGGTCTCTCTTTTGATAAGAAGAAAGCTTCTCTTAGATAAACTGTTGTGCCTAAAGGACTTCTGTTTAAAATTTCAGATATCTTTAATGAAGCGTCTAAATTATATTTTGCAATAGCTCTTAACCCTTCTACCATTGGTGGTTTATTTTTTATGATATTATCTCCACTTGCTTCAATTTTTATATCTATATCTCTTTTTTCTAAATTAAATAATTCAGGTAAGTATTTTAATGCAAGCTTAGCTGATATTAAATCATTATTTGATAAATGATTTATTATGATTTGATTTAATAAATCATTGTAAAACATTGAAGTATCAACATCAATTAAAGTTAACGTATAAGAAGCTAAAGAAGCAATTGAAGAAGAAAGCTTAAGCATAAACCTAGATATCCTATTCATATCATCTAAATCAGTATGGTATGCGTAATCAGGCCATTGATTTAGCATAACTGATGGTATACCATAAGATATTGTAACATCATGATCACTTCCTCCATCATATGGAGTCAAGAGGAATCTATCAAATCCCATTTTGTTTGAAATTATTTTCGCTGCATAATATATTGCCGCGCTTGATTTAGATATATTGCTTATGCTATTGCTAATAATTTTCAAAGGCCCATCTCTTTCACTTGGATAAACCCCAACCATATCGAGGTTTATAGCTTCTGTAACAAGGCTAGATAACCATGAATTAAAAACCACGCTGCTTCCCGTATATTCTGGGAACCAAATAAATCTAATTGTTTTATCTGGTTGTTTTATTTCACCTTTTTGTATCATTTCGCTTAAAACAATTGCTGTTTCCATCAATGAAACTGTACCGCTTCCGTTATCATTTGCTCCAGGACTTGGATGACACATATGAGCCATTAATATTGGTCCTTTAGAATTTTTATCCCCAATCCAGGCTAAAATATATGGAAATCCGGGATCCTTCTTAACATCAGCATCTAAATACATAGATACTTCCTTATCCTCAATATCATTTACCAAATAATTTGGTATAGATATAGCTGGAATTGTATATTTTGCTGCTTCTTCTCTACTTAAAAATAATGATTTATAAGGAACAGCTTCTGGAGGAGAATTCTTTGAATAAAGAAGTACTCCTAATGCTCCATTTTCATATGCAAGCCTATAAACTATGTAAGACAAACCATCTGATACAACTATTTTTCCTTTAGCCTTTTTATATTCTTCAGGATCATTCCATTTGTTTATTTTTACTGCTTTACCAATAACCTTTCCATCAGATGGTGGAGAATGAGCAACTGGTAATGTAGGGTGTTGCTTGCTATTTAATTCTACATCACCTATTTTTAACCATGTAAATCTGTGTATCCAACCTGTTGGCGCACCAATCCATTCTGGAACTGAAGTTCCACCAAATTTTAGAAATTCAACATTTAATATATCGGGAGAATTTTCTATTAAGGTTTTTTCAATAAATTTTGCGGCATCTAAAATTTCTGCACTTCCCTGAATTCTATTATACCTTGTATAATTTGATAAAAATCTATAAACCCTATAATCATTTGTATAATTAATAAATTTGTTATAAAGGTTTCCTAATGTTTCTATTTCATTTATCATGGTTATCCCCAATAATTTTGTTAATTTAAAGATTAAATATTAATTATGCGCTTTTTAAGTCCGAAAACTCTAATAAAATGGGGTTAGCTATTGGTACTAGAAGGATTAAGGAATGCAGTAACGAAGTTTTTAAAAGGAGGTAGCACATATAAAGATTCTGTTGAAGAATTTATTAAAGATCTCCAAAGAGAACTAATAAAATCCGATGTTAATATAAAATTAGTTAAGGAATTAAGTGAAAATATAAAGAAGAAAGCATTGGAAGAAGAACCTCCTTCTGGTATAAGTAGAAAAGAATGGTTTATAAAAATAGTATATGATGAATTGAGCAATTTATTTGGGGGAGATACAACTCCAGACGTTGAGCCTAAAAAAATACCATGGATAATATTATTAGTTGGAGTCCAAGGTTCCGGAAAGACTACAACGGCTGGAAAATTAGCAAGTTTTTATGTTAAAAAGGGTTATAAAGTAGGTTTGGTTGCAGCAGACACTTATAGACCAGGTGCATATGAGCAACTCAAAATGCTATCAAATTTAAGCGGAGCAATGTTTTATGGAGATCAAAACAATAATAAGGCAGAAGAAATCTCAATAAATGGAGTTGAATATTTTAAAAACAAAAACGCTGATATAATAATTATAGATACAGCAGGTAGACATGGTTATGGTAATGAAAAGAGTCTTCTCGATGAGATGAGAAACATATCTAATAAAGTCAAACCTGACGAAGTAATACTTGTTTTAGATTCTTCAATTGGTCAAAAAGCATTTGATTTAGCTAAACAATTCCATGAGACAACACCAATAGGTTCAATTATAGTAACAAAGCTTGATGGAACTGCTAAAGGTGGTGGAGTATTATCAGCAATAGCTGCAACGGGGGCTAGAGTTAAATTCATAGGCACAGGTGAAAAGATAGATGAACTAGAACTTTTTAATCCATCAAAATTTGTCTCAAGGTTACTAGGACTAGGAGATTTAGATGCATTACTTGAAAAAATAAAATCTGTCCAAGATAATATAAATATAGAAAAATTGCAAGAAGATTTAGCTAAAGGAAAAATAACTATGAGGACATTGTATGCACAATTAAAGAGTTTAAGGAAAATGGGGCCTTTTAGCAAAATATTGCAAATGTTACCAACAAGCTCATTACCTGTTCAAATAAAAAATGAACAATTAAAGATTGGTGAAGAGAAGGTTGATAAATGGCTACATATAATAGAAAGCATGACCTATGAAGAACTTGATAACCCTGATATCATTGATAGGAAGAGAATGAGAAGGATTGCAATTGGTAGTGGGACAAGTATTGAAGATGTTAAGGATTTGATTGTTTATTATAAAAACTTGAAGGCAATAATGAAAAGGATTAAAAGAGATAGGGGAATATTAAAGAAATTAGGAATGCAAAATATAGAAGATTAAATAGCTGGTGCATTTTTCCCTTTATTTATTGTTATTTCTATAGAGGGTAAGGTTTTCTTACTTCCTTTTTCATCACTTATCTCTTCTGAAAATATATTTAAATCTTTAAGAGTTAAGTCTTTATAATACATGTTTTTAAGGTATTCGACCAAATCAACTGCTTTGCATATATTTGACCCTCTAGCCCTTATTTTAATTTCTTCAGCATTTTCATAATTAAACATCTGTATGGCTACCAAAGCGTAATTCATTAAAGGTTTTCTACCAATATAAATCAATTTTTGCTGATTTTCTGACAATTCTTTCACCTATTTTAATTTTGAAATAATATATTAAAAGCGTTTGTTTTTGCTAATTATTTTAGCGATCTTCTCAAAATTATTTCAAGGACTATTGATATAAGGATTAATAAGATGCCTAACTCTATACCTAAAGATAAAGATATGTGACCATACCCCGTTACTTTGAAATTTTCATTTATTAATACAGTTGAAGAATTTGGAAATGCTAGCACAACAATGCTTTCTTCAGGATTAACTGTTTTCTTGACTATATAGCTATTTCCTACCTTTTGCGCATTTTTTACTAGCCCTTGAAATGCCTGTTCTGCAGTTATCGGATTTCCTTGAAGACCTGTAACTACAAAATATACTCCTGTTTGAAAATCGTCGTGGGAGATGGTATTAACAGTCTTTAATCCTAGACCTCCCGCTTCTCCCAATAATGTAAGGGGATTACCAGTTAAGTTCATGTAAAGGGCTTGAGAAACTCCAGTAATATTTATTTGTGCAACACCAGAACTTGTGGGCACAATTGCAGCTAAAATAGATGGTGCTGATTTTCCATCATATCCAATGCTCCATGATGAATAAGTTTTCACACCATATTGAGTTGCAAATACTGATGCTATGATTAAAGCTATGGCTATCCCAAAAATTATCCTAGGCAAAAGTTTTTTAAACCAAAACATTATGGTTCGAACCTCCTAGTAAAGTATATTATATAAGTTATGAATAATGCTAAAAATATTAATGGAACAACAAAAATTTCCCATAATGGAGTTGAAACTTTAGTTATCATATCATATACAACATTATATAACCCCATGGAATTTGCTATTTTAGTTAAAATTTCAATATTGTTTAAAGATCCTATTAATGCCAATATAATACTTGTAACAGTAAATCCAAAATATCCGGTAATGCTAATTACTGCTGATGTACCAGAACTTTTTGTTTTTATAGATGCTAAGATAAATATAGATCCATATAATTGGGCTTGAATTAAATAAGAAACCCACATTATTAAGAATTCTCCAATATTTCTTCCAACAACAGGGTATAACATTACACCTGAAACTATAGCTGGTATTCCCAATAATATAAGAGAAGGTATGAAAACCCTTGTTAAGTAAATAATTAATGAGGATTCTCTTCTTGATATAGGATAAGTTAGATATAATGGCATAACCCCTGTTTGGACTAAGTTAACTAAGTCTGATGATGCTCTTAAAGCTAAATAAAGAGAGGTAACAAATAAAACAGCCCCTAAAACAGCATTTGCAACTGCAGGAGGAGTTGTTACTGGTTCTAATACAGATAATATACCGCTTAAAGCTGATACTAAGATTAACATTATATCAAAGCTCGGTGGCCTTAACGAATCATATAGATCTATTAGAGCAAGTTCCCATGATTTCTTAATAGACATGTCTATCCCTCCAATATTTCCTCAATTACAGGCTCTATTAGTTCGATTCCATATATTTGTTGTCCATTTTTTATCTGATCAGAAAGGAGATTTAATAGCTTTGATATCCCCTCTTGGTTTTCTGTTTTTACATATATATTTCCTCCTTCAATGCTTAATGAGTATCCATTTTTTTCTAGGTTTTCTTTTATTATTCTTACATCTTTACATCTTATCCTAGCTATTGATATATTTTTGATTATATCATCTGGTGTACCTGTTTTAATAACTTTACCTGATTTCATTATTGCTATGCTTGTTGAAACCCTTAAAACCTCTGGCAAGACATGACTTGATATCATTATTGTTAGGCCTTTTTGCTTATTTATTTTTAAAAATAGCTCTAATATTTTGTTCCTTTCTAATGGATCTAAATTGCTTGTAGGCTCATCAGCAATAATCATATCAGGATCAGAAATTAATGCATGTGCAATGGCTGCTCTTTGCCTTTGGCCAGCACTTAGCTGAGAAAAAGGCTTATTTTCATAATTTGATAGACCAACTAAATCTATTGCTTCTTTAATTATTTCAGAATTTTTATTATAAATTTTCGTTACATGAGACAGAAATTCTTCTATTGGCATACTCATTGGCAATGAAGGTCTCTCAAATATTACTCCAACCCTTTCTCTTGCTGAAGACTCATAAAATGGATCTTTGTTAAAAAGCAGAACCTTTCCTGAATCTCTTCTTAACAAACCTAAGGATGTTTTTATTAAAGTAGACTTTCCTGCACCGTTAGGACCAACTAATGCCATTATTTCCCCTTTTCTTACTTTTAATGAAACGTTATTTAAAACTGTGAAATTTCCATATTTTTTTGTTACATCTTCTATTATCAGATCATCCATTTTTCCACCAGCAATATTGTATTGACAGAAATTTAATAATTATTATATTAATACTCCTTATTATTGCTTATAAATAATTCAACAAAGGCTACAAGATATGATTATTTTAAAAATTATTATAGGTAAATTAAAAAAGAATATTTATTTAACCTTTTTTTCATTATTAACTTTACCAGTTAAGCTAAACCTCATAACATCTAGCTTTAATAACTGTATTGCTAAAGCTGGATCAACACCTATAGGGCAAACCTCAGAACATGCTCCGATAAATTCGCAACCCCATACGCCATCTGGAGTATCTATTCTAACCAACCTAAGCTTTTCTCCTTTATCTCTTGAATCACTATTATATCTATATGCCTGCGCTAATGCTTGAGGGCCTAGAAATGCAGGATTCGAATTGCTTATTGGGCAAGCATCAACGCATAGGCCGCATTTTATGCAGTAAGAAAATGGTAAATAATAATCTAGCTCCCTTCTATCCTGTTTGTATTCAACCTTTGGATTAAATTTTTCTTCTATATCATCAGTATATATCCAAGGTATTACATATTTATGTTTGCTAAAAAACTCATCCATATCGGTAACAAGATCTTTTAATATTGGATGTCCCTCCATTGGTCCTACAACAACTTCATCTTTTTTAAGAGTTTCGATATGAGTTTGGCATGCCAATCTTGGCTTTCCATCAATTACCATACCACATGATCCGCAAATTCCCATCCTGCAGCTATATCTTATTGCAATTGATGGATCTTGAGTTTCTTTAACATTTATCAAAGCGTCTAGAACTGTTGTATATTTGTTAACTTTTACTTCATATGAGAACTCCTTAATTTCTCCCTTATCAGGCAAATACCTTTTTATCTTAAGCTTAACAGTTCTATTTTTATTACCATTCAACTCCTACCACCTTTTAAATAAACCTCAAAGAGGCCTATGATGCCATAGGCTATTGATCCAATAGCTATTAGTGCAAGAATAGTTTCCCTAATGTATTTGATTCCATGAAATGGTATCAATATTAAGCTAATAATTAAAAGTATTGGTATGCCAAACATAGCCAAATATTGCAAAAATGTAACCTTAGAAAACATAATACCTTTCCCTTTCATGGATACCACCAGATTATCATTGCAATGAAACCGATTATCCATATGGCCAAAACCAAATATGGAGCTAGCCTTAGATGAACCAAGTTTTTCTTATATCTTAATCTATATAGATGTGCATATTCATTGTTTAGTTTTCCAAATACCATACCTCTGCTCATTGATAATGCTAAGCCTTTAACGCTCTCAAATAGTTGGGGTATAAACAAAATCCATACTAATGCTGTGAAGGCCTTAACTGTTAAAGCAAGTCCTGGGTAAAATAGCCAAGATAATAAAATTATACCATATATTATAGATACTGGAATTTGAATTCTGTAGAAGATTGCATGAATAAATCCTTCTAAATAAAACGATCTAAGTCTAAAAATTCTTGATTGTGAGCCTCTTAAATCTTTTAACTTTTTCTTCTCTCCCATCTTAATACACCCTTTCTGTAGGCTTCCACTTTGTTATCATAACATCAATGTATGAAACTCTTGGATAGGAATCGGTTCTGTAAATAAGCGTATGTTTAAGGAAGTTAGTATCATCCCTCTTTGGATATTCAATCATAGCATGCGCCCCTCTTGTTTCTTTCCTGTTAATTCCCCCTTCAACTATTGCCTGAGCTAACTCTATCATGTTTCCTATTTCTATAGCCTCCTTAAGATTTGAATTGT
The DNA here is from genome assembly GCF_000317795.1 of Caldisphaera lagunensis DSM 15908. Lineage (NCBI taxonomy): Archaea > Thermoproteati > Thermoproteota > Thermoprotei > Acidilobales > Acidilobaceae > Caldisphaera > Caldisphaera lagunensis. The sequence goes on along the minus strand of NC_019791.1, from coordinate 1,004,953 downwards.
ATACCTTATTCTTATCAGTTATTGAAATATTTTTATATCTCCTCCTTAACTCAATTAATTTCTTTTTAGCAATTTCCAAACCTTCTACTGATCTATATACATAAACATATTTATCCATAGTCTCCCATAATTCTTTCCTTAAGTTATATGGATTTTCATTCCCATCGCTTGAAAGCATCGAGTCTATTTCTTTTTCAGCCTTATCTATATCATCTTTAATTTCATTAATTTCAGGAAAATCTGAATTTTCTAGTGCAAGTTTGGCTGCTGACTCTCCAATCATCCTGCCCCAAATAGCGCATTGACTTAGCGAATTACTACCTAATCTATTAGCACCGTGAACACTAACACAACCACATTCCCCTGCAGCCCATAAACCGTATATAGGTGTTTCTTTATCGGCCATAACTTGCCCATATAAATTAGTGTGGATACCTCCCATTGTAAAATGAGCTGCAGGCCTTACTGGTATAGGCTCTTTTGCAGGGTTGAAGCCCATCGATTTTATTACTATTTCTTTTATCATTGGCAACCTTTCATCTATTTTTTCCTCCCCCAAATGTCTTAAATCTAATAATACATAACTAAGACCAGAAACTTCATCAAAAAATCCTCTTCCTTGCTCAATTTCTGTAACTATTGCTCTAGATACTATATCTCTAGGGGCAAGCTCCATTTTTGATTTAGCATATTTCTCCATAAACCTTTTACCTTCATTATTAATTAAATAACCACCTTCACCCCTGGCTGCTTCCGTAATAAGAATTCCTGATGGCACCAAAGCTGTTGGATGGAATTGAACAAATTCCATATCTTTAAGGGGTATTCCTGCTTTATAAGCTAAAGCTATACCGTCACCTGTACTTGAATATGCTGTTGTTGTAAATCCATAAACCCTAGAGGCGCCTCCTGTAGCAATTATACATGCTTTTGCAATGAAAATCTTTAGCTCACCATTTGATAGATCCATTACGATTAATCCCTTAAATTTATTATTTTTTATTATTAAATGTGTAGCAAAATGTTCATGATAAACGTCTATATTTGAAAAACTTAGTATATTATCATACAATGCATTAAGCATAAAGAATCCGGTTTTATCAGCGGCAAACGCTGTTCTGGGTATTGTCATACCTCCAAAAGCTCTAAGCATTATTTTTCCATCTTCTGTTCTATTCCAAGGAACTCCTAGATGATCAAAAAACCTTATTTCATTAGGTGCCTCATTTACTAATATTTCGATAGCTGGCTGATCTCCTAAATAATCCCCTCCTTTTACTGTATCTAATGCATGCAATTCTATAGAATCCCCATTTTCACCAGGATAAAGAACTCCTGAAATTCCTCCTTCAGCTGAAACAGAATGACTTCTCATTGCATGAACTTTCGATATTAAAGCTATATGAAGTTTCCCTTTAGATACATAAGCTGCTTGCAAAGCAGCCCTCATGCCAGCTATTCCAGATCCAAGGACTACAATATCGTATTTCAATGTCTCCATTTTAAAGTCACCAAAATATTAGATATCATAGTTTGAACAAATTGGTTGTGTGATAGATAGAATTACAGTGTAAGATTTTTTCACCATATTCACCATTATCATTAAATAGAATATAATTACTATTAAACCTATCTCTATATTGTAAAATTGTGTGTAAATACGAATATTAAATTTAACTGGATGGGGATTAAGGGGGAGAAAGTCTCCTTCCTCGAGGAAGAGGATATATACCCCCCTTATAGAAAGTTTTTTATTATAATTCATCAATTCTGGGGAAAAATATTAGGCCTCGGCTGAAAGCACTGGGTCATACTCTAGGGGCTGGGGATTAAGCCTGTGGAGAGAAAACTTTGTAATCTCTCTTAATGGGACATAACAAGACGGTTCCGTTCTATGGAAACTCTACTTTGGGTGTAGGGGGATTGAGGTTACTCCTAGAATCATGAAATTCTATGCTAGATCGGGATTCCCCATCAGTCATAGGAAGTAGTTCAATGTTATTAATAACCATATTTTAAAATATTTAGATGCCTCTTATTGGTTAAACCATCTTTATTACCAAAGTTTTTTAAAAACAATTGTCTTGTAACTCAAATACTATGCTCTCATAACCACTAATTTTCATTCCTTTTTGGATGAAGATAAAAGAATAGTTACCATAAATATCGTAGATACCTTGAGAATCAATCTTAATAAACTTTCCACACCTAGGGAGAATCCATGTAACAAAATAGTCATATTCTGCGGTTGTTTCTTCATATATATTCTCATATGTGTTTTTTCCCTTAATCAAATTAAAAGGTATTTCAATATAAAAAACAACGAAGGAAATTTTTGGTATCTTATATCCTATCTTTGCATATTTGATAACAGGAAAAACATGATTTCCGTTGATTATGGTTTTCTCAGTGTTTATTTCCTTTTGCATTTCTTCTTTTAATCTTTTCTCTTCATTAATTTTATTACTTTGTCTTTTTATTAAGTTATAATATTCTTTGTTCGCATCATAATAATCAAACATTATTGTGTAGTGTATAGACTCTTTTGCCACATTAAATATTCCAGTCCCATAAATCGGTATAGCCATATTTAAAACCTCACTTTTTTAATTTTTATTTATATCCTATTAATTGGTGATAATTATGAATAATAAATGTAATGCTTTGGTAACAGCTTCTACCAAAGGCATAGGATTTCAAGCTGCATTATCTTTAGCTGAAAAAGGGTGTAATGTGGTAATAAATGCAAGGAATTATGATGAAATAAAAGAAGCTAAGAAAAAATTGAAAAGAGGAAGAAATAAAGTATATGGAATTAAAGGGGATTTATCTAAGAAAAATGAGATAGATAAGATATTAGACAAGGCATTACAGAAGTTAGGTAGCATTGATGTAGTAGTAATGAATTATGGAAATCCTAAATGTGAACCATGTAATCTCGTAGATGCAGATTATAATGATTGGCTATATGCATTTAATATGTATATTTATTCTACAGCTGAGGCCATGAACTATTTATATAAACATAATGAGAGGAAAGTAAATTTTATAATAATATCTAGTTTTTCCATATATTCCCCCATGCAATCAACAGCGTTATCTGATATAATTAGGATTAGTTTATTGTCTTTAGTAAAAACGTATTCAAAATATTATTCAGATAAAATAAGAGCTAATGCTCTTTTACTGGGTAGTTTTAAAACAGAAGGAGCAGAGAATTTAATAAAAAAGCTTTCTTCAAACATGGGCATAGATGAGCAGGATTTTTGGGATAAATATGTTAAATCGTTATCGCCATTAAATAGATTAGGAAGGTTTGAGGAACTTAGAGATGTTATATCTTTTCTGGCTTTTTCACCAGAATATTTGATGGGCTCGTTATTATTATTTGATGGGGGTTCTTTAAACTGCATTATCTGATAAAAAGAACGACAAGCCTTGCCTTAAAAAGTCAAGGTAGAATTTTGTGAACTATCCTGCCTTCACTAACGGAGCATCCCCACCTCGCGGAAGGGGACTTTCCCCCTTAACCCCCATCTAGTTAAATTTTTATCACTCTTTCTTTTAGGAGAGGCATAACAGAGTAGTTCTCATAAAAGGGAGTAACACCCAAGATCATGGCATAACATCGTCCTTTTGGGCTGGTATGATATTATACTACACCTCTACTATGTATTTTTTCATAATAGAAAATACATAGATGAAGATTAAAAAAGAAAGACTAAAAAATTTTAAAAATAAAATTAATATGGTGTATAAAATGGACGAAAAAATTGAAGGTAGAACTTATAAAAGCCTAGAGTCTGCAGTAAAAGGTAAAAATGTATTTGTTTTTGGAGCAGGCGGTGGGGGAGATATTGTTGGTGCTTATTATATATCAAATAAAGTAAAAAGATTTGGTGGAAATCCTTTAGTAGGAAGCGTTGTATGGGAAAGGTTTTCTGTAGATCCTTATCCTGGTCCAATTCCTTTAGAAATGATGGTTAATGTAGATCCGATAGGTTTTTCATCAGCATTAGTTAATTCAGATTCTTATGCTTTAAGATATGGAATGGAAATTGAACCTCAAATAACCAAATTTGTAAAGCTTATAGGGGAAAAGGCAGTATTTATTGATTTAACAAAAGGAACTGAAGGAGTTATAAGAGCTTTATATGATATATCTCAAAATTTTGATATAGATTTAATTATAGGAGTTGATGTAGGAGGAGATATTTTAGCTTTAGGATGTGAAGAAAATTTATGGAGTCCTTTGGCTGATTCAATATCATTAAGCGCTTTATATAATATAAATATGGATAGCTTATTGGCTGTATATGGCCCAGGAGGAGATGGGGAGTTAGAAACAAACACTATTTTAAAATACATTAGTGATATTGCTAAAGAAAATGGGCTAATAGAAATATTGGGTATGAATATGGAAGAAGCAGAGATCCTTGATAATTTAGTAAAGCATGTAAATACAGAAGCCTCATTAATACCTTTGATATCGTTTAAAGGTGAATATGGTAATAAGATGATAAGGAACAATACAAGAAATGTAATGCTTTCTCCTATATTATCTACATCTTACATATTAAATGTAGATATTGTTTACAAAAGGAGTGAATTACCAAAGTTAGTTAAAAATACAGGAGGTATTGGGCAAGCTAATCAGGCACTAAATAATCATTGCATATATACTGAGTTAGATTTGGAAAATGACTTGATGAAGCTCAGAGGGGAATCATCAAATAATCCAATTAATTTAATTGAGCTAAGAGATCAAGGTATAAGGAATCTAATTAAAAGAAACTGTAACCCTATAAAATGCTAAGTTATGCTTCTTGCTCTTCACTTTGTTGTACAACTCTCTTTTTAGTTTTATATTCTGTTAATAAATCTTCTAAGCTATCTATTCTTTGGATTAGATAATCTAGGGTTTCTTCTATCTGTCTATACTTTCCTTCCAATAATGTCATCTTAACTCTTACATCTTTTTCAACTTTATCTAATCTATTAGACAAATTTGCAATTATTAGGTTATCTTCGTTTTTATTTGAGAAACCACCTTGTAAACCTGTTTTGATATAGAGTTTTATTAAATCTGTTATCTGAATTCCTATTTCATCTGATTTGTTTTTGAGTTCGCTATACATTTGGTCACTTATAGAGAGATGTACTGTAGGCAATAGTAGTCTCCTCCTATTAAGAGTAGTACTGCAGGAGCCCTAATATATTAATATGCTCTCTGTATTCCTATTGTAAGAATGCTCTTGATAAATGTATTCCGTATTCAATAAAACTCTTCCTTGTATTATAGGAATTGGGTGTTACTGAAATAGGTGATTGATAGATGAAGGTGGTATCGTTTAAATTGGAAGAAGATTTGTTAGAGATTTTAGAGGAATACTCAAAGAAAAGGAATGTACCTAAAAGCGAAATAATAAGAAGGGCTTTGCAGAACTATATTATGGCCGATAAAGATAAGCCCTTTGTAACAAAAAGAATAAAAATATATACTTAAAATTTAAAAAGGAAAATAAAAATTATTCTTTAGGCATTTTGATTATTACAGGTTCTTTCTCCATCTGTTTCAAATCCACTCCTGGTAGTGTTGTTGCTTCAGGAGGTAATGGAACTCTTTCACCTTTTTCTGGTGGAGGAGGTAAGGGTTGTGATGACTTCTTCTTATAGAGTCCTAATCTATATTTAAATAATTTGCTACGTAATCCTTGAATCGCACCGGCAGGGTCTACAGCTTTTGGACAAACGGCACTGCATGTTGCTGCAAAATGACATCTATGGCATCCATGCTCAGTATCAATTATTGCAAATCTTTCTTTATGCCCCTCATCTCTTATATCATTGATGAACCTATATGCATACATGAGAGCCTGTGGACCTAAATATTCAGGATCTGCTGCTACTACTGGACAGGAGGAATAGCAGAGACCACAAAAGATACAATTGCTGAATTGCAAAACGTCAATGAATTCTTCAGGATTCATCTTTAGATGGCCTTTTGGATTTTCTTGTTCTTCAGTATCTTTTCTTATTAGATATGGTTTAACGCTTCTATGTTTGTTGAAGAAGTCTGAAAATTCAGTCATTAGATCTTTTACAACTGGAAAGTTTGGCAATGGCTCAACCGTAATTACATTTCTTGCATCACTTGCAACTTGGGAAACCTGGGTTTGGCATGCTAACATTGGTGTTCCATTAATGCTAACTCCACAGCTTCCGCAGAGACCCATCCTACAGCTATATCTTATAACTAGTGTATGATCTATTTTTTCCTTTATTTCTAATAATGCATCTAACATTGTCATTCCTTTATGTGTTTCCACCTTATATTCCTGCCACCAAATTCTTTTTGTTTCTGGATTATACCTCCTAACCCTTATTATTACGACCTTTGGAGGAAGTTTTGTTGCAGCCTCAATATCTAATGCCATCCTTTCTCACCTCATATTGGGGGTAATTTTATTATTGTAAGAGCTGCTATAGCTGAAAAAACAATAAATACTATCCAGAAAAGAACATTTATTATTTTGTTATAAGTTTCTCCTTGATGTAATTCAAACAGCATTCCTCTTACACCATTTAATCCATGGAATAGAGCAACCCATGCCAAAAGCAATAATGCCCAACCAGCTTGTTGATATTGATTATAAACGAAAGAGCTCGTTAATGTTTGATCAAAGGTAGAGACATTAAATAGCCATGGTAGTCTTTGTAACAAATGATATCCTAATAAGAATATAAGAAGTATAGCAGTTATATACTGCCAAACCTGGATATTAGATGCTTTTCCTGCCATCTTTTATCACCCAAAAATTAAAAAGGCTGAAAAAGCCCACAATACTATGGCAACAATAAATTCAATATATAGCCATGTTCTTTGAGGCGCATTTAAAGTGGGTGCTTCATAAGGTGGCTTTGGTTCAACGGGTTTTCCAATACCTACTCCAAAGAATTCTGTTAATAATAATCTAAATCCATTTAATGCATGGAAGAAAACAGCGCCTGCGACTATCCACTCACCTAATTTAGCCCACCATGCCGATTCTATACCCATTATATATGTCCATGCTGCCCATCCAGAATAGCCATGTATTGGGTAGTATTGAGTCCAAACTGGTGAATCAGTTTCTAAAATGTGAGCTAATAAGAATGCTATAATTATGAAGCCAGTAACTCTATGCAATACAAATGCAACCCTCTCAGGGTTATTTTTAGCACGAATTAACCAAGGATTTAAACTAGCTCTCCAAAAGCCTTGTCTATTTTCCATTTCTATATTTTTCTTACCAAAATATTCTTCTTTTTCCGACATAATAACACCCCCTAATATTTCCTTTCAACGGGCTTCCAAGTATTTATTGTAACAGGAGAATATAATATTGAGACATCATCATTCCCATTTCTTATAACTAATGTATGTTTAAGCCAATTGTTATCATCTCTCTTCGGGAAATCTGTTCTGAAATGAGCACCCCTACTTTCTTCTCTATTTAAGGCAGCCTTTGATATCATTAATGCATTATCTAATAAGTTCATTGTTTCAATTGCAGCAACTAAGTCAGTATTATAAATATAACCCTTATCTTCAATGTATGCATTATTAATAAACCTCTTCCTTAATTCTAATATCTTTGATAGACCTTCTTTCATACCTTTATCATCTCTAAAAACATAGAAATCTTTAGACATCGTTTCTTGCAATTCATGTTTTATTCCATATGAAGGTTCCCCGCTTTCCCTCTTTAACAACCCCCATACCCAGTCCTCTTCTTGTTTTGTCCTCTTAGGATCTGGACCATCTGGGAAATCTGAATTTAATGCATATTGAGCAGCAAGCTCCCCTGTTATTCTACCGCTTGTTAAACATTCTGCAGTGCTATTGCTTCCCAATCTATTTGCACCATGTATTGATGCTGCACTTGCCTCTCCAGCTGTAAATAGACCTCTAATCCAATTTCCATGCTCATCTAAAACCCTATAATATGGATCTGCATTAATACCACCCATATGATAGTGCATTGATGGGAAAACTGGCAAGGGTTGTTCAACAGGATCAATACCATCATATCTTATAGCTATTTCTCTTATAGATGGTAATTTATCATTTATTTTTTCTTCACCTAAATGAGTTAAATCCAATAATAAATATGGCATTCCAGAGGCTTCATCTATAAAAGCTCTCCCTTCTAAATACTCCTTTACCATACATCTGCTAACAACATCCCTTGGTGCTAGTTCTTTCATTTTTGGAGCACAATCATTTCTTAACATAAACCTTTCTCCTTTATTGTTTAATAAAACACCTCCTTCCCCTCTAGCACCTTCTGTAATCAAGATACCGTTTGGAACTAAACCAGTCGGATGGAATTGAACGAATTCAGGATCCTTTACAGGCACACCTGCTCTAAAGGCCATTGCAGTTCCATCGCCAGTCGCAGAATGCGCATATGTTGTAAATGTATATAATCTTCCTACTCCTCCTGTTGCAATTATTGCTGCTTTGCTCTTAAATAAATACAATTTACCATCTTTCATGTTTATCGCATATAACCCTTTATAAACTCCATCTTCAACAACAAAGTTTGTTGCAAACCATTCATCATATCTTTCCCATTTATCATATTGCAACAATTTATTATATAAAGTTCTTAGTTCAGCATGACCTACTTTATCTCCTGCATATGTTGCCCTCGGAAAAGTTAAGCCTCCAAATGGTCTTTGAGCAATTCTACCATCTTCTCTTCTACTCCAAGGCATACCCCAATGATCTAATAAAAGAATTTCTTCCGGCATAAGTTTAACAAAGGTCCATACTGCATCTTGATCTGCTAAGAAATCACTACCCTTTATTGTATCCCATGCATGTAATGCTAAGCTATCCCCTTCTTCAGGATATAAAACGGCTGAGGTTCCTCCTTCTGCAGAAACGCTATGACTTCTCATTAAATGTATTTTGCTTACGACTCCAACATCTAATTTATCCCCATATTTTCTCTTTATTTCTACCGCAGCCCTTAAACCGGCAAGGCCGGCACCTAAAACTATAATATCATGAGTTATAGTTTCTACTGTCAACCCGGTGTACGCCTCTTAATTCACAATTATTATCATAAATATCCGAATTTAAAAGGTCTATTATAACACTTGTATAATACAATATATTAATTAATAATATAATTAAAGAATATATACACTATAAAATTGTTATTATTTCCTTTTTGCTATATCATCAACATATGACTTATGATCTAAGAATTCATTTTTATCAATGCTTTTTGCCTCTATTAAGGCAATCCATCCATTATCATATGGTTCTTTATTAATTAATTCTGGTTCATCCAATAACCTTTCATTTACATCTAATACTTTTCCTTCTATTGGTGAATATACTTCAGCTGTTGCTTTAACTGATTCCAATACTGCTAATGTACCGTTTTTATTTATGTTTGACCCTTTCTTGGGTAAATCAACCCCTACAATATCTTTCAATTGTTTTTGAGCATAATCTGTTATACCTATTCTTATTTTATCTCCTTCAAATTTTACCCATTCATCACTTTTTGTATATAAAAGAGAATCGTCAATTATAACATTTTGATTACCTACCTTAACTTGATACCTACTCATAATTTTCACCTCTTTTTATTAGTAAGTTTAAAATTTTAAACTTTAGATTAGCTTTTTATTTTTAATAATAGTTACATAGAATAATTAAAGATTGATGTTTTTATTATATAGCTAAGTTGAATAAAGCTAAAAGAAAATCTTGAGCATATAAATTTGGGTTAAATAAATTAATCTATGATAAGAAATTCAATTTATTCATAAGAAGAGAGTGTATTTTATTTAAAGATAACGAAAAGAAATCAAAAGGGACAATTAATATCTTTTTTGCTATTAAAAGCCCTAGCGAAGCATCCTCCTTGGCATAACGAGTTTATAGAGCAACTTTTACATTCCTCCTTCTCCATATACCATTTATTCCTAAATCTTGTGAAACCTTTTTTCCATATTTCTCTCAGATCATCTTTTAATGCATTTCCTTCTTTAAATAAAGGATTTATTAGGAGTTCACATCCATAAATATCTCCATTAGCATCTATAATAAACCTAGATCTACCTGCAGGACATGAGTAGTAATTATTTATTTTATTCTTTAAAGAAAGATAAACATCAAATAAGTTATCAATGAAAAATCTAAAACCATTTGTTGTTATCTTTATTTTATATTTTTTATTTAATAATCTAAGCTTATTATAAACTTGTATTGCGGACTCTCTTTTTAATAAGACATTATTTATTTTTGCTCTTCCAAATTGTTGTACAGGTGAAAAATTTATAGATTTTACATTTAATTCTTCAGCAATTTTAATCATATCTTCAATGTAATCTTTATTCTTTTCTGTTATAACATAACTTAACGATGTTGGTATATTTTCATTTATTAAATTCTTTACCCCTTCTATTGCTAATTTGAAGGAATTTTTACCTCTTATTAAACTATTTATTTCTTCATTAGGCCCATCAATGCTTATTTGTATTTCATTAATATTTGATTCTTTCAATTTTTTAGAAACTCCCTTTGTAATAACCGTTCCATTGCTACTTAGGCTTGTATATAATCCTAGAGATGTGGAATAAGAGATTATATCAAAAATTCCATGTTTTAATAAGGGCTCCCCTCCTAATATATACAATACATTTGTACCTATATCATTAAGCTTATTTATAACTAGTTTCCATTCATCTTTATTAAGTTCATCATTTAATGGACTTCCTGCTGAAATATAACAATGTGTGCAATTTAAATTGCATTCCCTAGTAATATATATTGTTACTTGATATGGGCCTTCTGACATAAGATATTTTCCATCGTTTTCTAGATGGGATAAAGGTGTTGCAGGACAATCTGTAAGAAATGCCTGCTCATCAAAGGTTAGGTACATTATTGTCTCCTATTATACTTTTAATAAACGAACCTTTAATAATGAATAGCTATAAATGTAAATATTTTATTTATAAAAATAGGTAGGAGGCCTAAAGAAAAAGAATAATCTTATATTTATTAAATTTGAATAAATCTAACATCATTTGATGCTTTTTATTAATTTATTATATAAATCATCAATAGAAAATAAAATGTTTTCAGTTTTTATACCTTCTATTTCAATTTTTTTAATTCTTGCCTTTATTCCATAAAAATACACTTCATTAACTGGAGTTCCTTCTAATGCTAAAATAGAAGTTATTGGTTCCATTGGAGGAGAAGCATAAAAATTGCCAGTTATTAGAACCTTGTCTATGTAGTTTTCTAATAATTTTGCGGAGAAGTTTACATAAAAACCTTCATTTCTTGATGAAGAATTGAATTCATAATCTTTATTCCCATAACTTATCCAGCTTTTCTTTAGATACGAGTCTGAGGAATATTTATTAGGTATAACATTTATCATTTCTTCATTTACATTATTTATATTACTTTTCAAACAATACTTTATATCATTTAGGTTATTGTTAGTTATTATTTCAATTACACTTATATTACCTATTTTTGTTATACCATAAGCAAGTTTTTTATCTCTAGAAATAGATAAACCTCCATATATTTCTGTTCCAGATATACATTTTGAGAATAATTTAGCTCTTTCGTTAACTTTTTTAAGAGTTTCAACCCTATTTGTTAGTATACTTAAGTATACATAATTTTCATAAAAATCTATTTTTGGCCCTCCAGTAATTCTTCTATATGTATTTTCTCTACCTTCATATTTGTAATATAGACCTATAGAATTTCCATCGTCTTTTAAATGAGTTAAAAATAAATATGTGGAACCAGGTTCCTTAAATAAATTCCCTATGAGTTCTTCATTAAATGCTTGAGATTCATTAAATTTTATGTTTTTTTCATTTATAAAAAATTTAGCAGGCAAATTTTCACCATATAAATGTATCTATTAGAAAGTTATTTGCTTTATGCCAAGCTTAACCCCGTTACTATCATCTTTCCAGAATAAACTTTATTATATGATGATACATCTTTTGTAAACCCTAAAACATTATTGATGAGCTGTTTTATGTTTCCTGAAACAATTATTTCTCTGAATCCTCCATCTTTATCCCATGCAACATTTGCTGAAACACTAAAGTCTCCTGTTTCAAAATTGCTAGTATGTACTCCTTGGACTTGATCTATATAAATTGCGTCGCTATCTTCATTTATTATTTTCCCTTGAAAAACCAAGTTGCTTGTAGAAATTACAGGTAAAGAAGTAAATGCTCTAAAAGCTGAATGTGTATTATCCATGTTTGCTTTCTTAGACCAATAAGTATTAGATAAGAATTTTTTGAAAACTCCTTCCTTAATTATTTCAGTTTTCATAGATGGTAGTCCTTCTGCATCAATTTCTCTTGACCAAGGCAAGTAAGGATTTAATGGATCATCAACTATAGTTACTTTTGATTCAAAATAGTCATTTAATTTAAATGGCGTCCTATTCCTATAATAACTTTCTAAACTAATTCCATGATTAATTAATGGGACAACAAGATCATCTAACGCTTTTTGAGTAAAAATTACATTGTATTGCTTCTTTTTGTTTTCAAACTTCCTTCTTTTCTTCATTATATCTATCTTAAATGTAAGATCATTTAATAATTTTTCTATATTAATATCATTAAAACGCTTTGATGAAATACCCTCAAAAATCTCAGGTCCTACTTCATCTCCCAAATAATTAGCAACTGCCCCTACGTATATAAATGATGTCTTTGAATTGACATTTAACCCATTTGTATTCATTATTTCTATTATTGTATATCCAGCAATAGCTCTTTGGTTTATAAAATTAAGTTTATCTGATATAGATCCTAGAGATTCCATATAGTATTTTAGTTTATCAATAGGGTTATATATTTCTTCATCAAATATACCATTTAATCTTGTTACTTCTTCTTCGTTTGGAAGGTAATTAGCGTTATCTTCTTTAGATGCATTTGATGAACTAACAGCAAGTTCATATAAATCATCAGAAATTTTATTCCCATAAGAAAATCCTAATTTTTTATTTTTTATTATTCTTAAGCCATAACCGTCTTCTTCATATGTCATACCATGTTGTTCATTTTTATCATTAGCAATTTCAAATATTTTTATTTTACTATGAAAAATTTCAGCATCAATTTTATCATTTAAAGCCTTTTTTATAATAAAGCTTAATTCTTCACTCATTTACACCACCAACTTTAATTTTTTCAACCTTAACATATGGACCACCAGTACCTACATAGACTCTTTGACCCATTTTTCCACAAACACCAGGCCAAACAGCAAAATCTTTTGATATGTCAGAAATTTGAGATAATGTATCTAATGTATAACCTGCTATTCCAACGTTTCTTAAGGGGTATTTAATTTCGCCATTTTCAATTTTATATCCTTCTTCTATGCCAAATTGAAAAGTACCATCAGAACTAGTTTGACCTCCTAATACCGAGCTCATTAAATATCCTTCTTTTATATCTTCCATCATTTCTTCTAAGCTTGATTTTCCTGGTTTAAAATATGTATTTCTCATTCTTATTAAAATACTGCTCCTAAAATCTTCGGATCTTCCATTTCCCGATGGTAATTCGTTTGTATAGAAAGCATAGGTTCTGTTATTCATAAATTCTTTAACAACACCATTCTCAATAATTTTAACTTCCCTACCTTCTACTCCTTCATCATCATAAGGAGTTATCCCAATAGCTGTTGGATATTCTAAAAATGGTGAATCGGAAACATTTACAAATTCTTTAGCAATTTTCTTCCCTTTCATTTTTCCTAAAACTCCAGAAGCTGCTAAATCTGCTTCAGCTAAATGACCAAGAGCCTCATGAGCAAATACACCACTTACTTCAGGAGATAAAATAACTCTAGCTTCACCAGCTTTTGCAGGTTTTCCTATTAGTTGCTTTGAAACTCTATTCAATACTTTTTCTATAGATTCATTTATATCAAAAACTTCTAATGGATATCCTAAGTATGTAGAAAGAGAAATATGGGCGCTTGCATTTATATCGTTTTCTTTAGCAACAACTGAGATAGACAATGAGGTTATCTTATAATTAACCTCAATATACCTGTTATCACTGCTTGCATATCTTTTTTCTATTGAGTTTTCTGAAAACCTTATGTTAACTGATTTTATTCTTTTATCTGATTTAAATATATCATCTTTTATTTTTGATATATCATAAATTATCTCTTCAGGTTTCTTATAGTTTGGGTATTTTTCTTTAATAATAATTCTATCCTTCTTTTCTTTAAGTTGATACACCTTAGTTTCTCCTTTACCTATTGCAAGAGATATTACATCTTTTAGATCTACATTTTCAAGATTTGTTGTAAACTTGTATCCAAAATTTCCTTTATATAATGCCCTTAATGCATACCCTTCAGATATACCATTATTTGTTATTATATTTCTTATTTCACTACTATCAGCTACCAAAGTCTTTATTTTCATATATCTAATGTCAGCAAAATCAGCACCTAGAGATAAAAGTGTGTTTACTTTATCCTCCAATCCAACCCCAAGAGAACTTATAATTATCTGGAAATTAATAAGTTTATCTTAAAAGGAAAATTCAATAATAAAAACTATTTTTGTTTTTCTTCCATTATCTTAAATATTGCTGAATTAATTATTATCAAAATGCCAGTTATTATGAAAGTTATGGGAAATCCTGTATAATTAATCATATAACCTGATATAAAAGATCCAATTGTAAAGCCAAAAGCTATTAATGTTTCATAAATCCCTAATGTTGATCCTTCTTTTTCTGTTTTAGTAGTTTCTAAAACCATTACGTTCGCTGCTGTAAAAAATATGGAATAAGCTAAACCTCCACCTAAAGAATAAAAGACAAATTGTGATAAAATTAGATAAGTTTTGTTGAGAAACAAAAACATTGATAACCCTATCATGAAAAAAGAAATCCCCCTTAATGATAGTGTAATCCAAGAAGCCCTTATTTTTCCATATGTATTTATGAATCTAGGAGAAAAATAAAAAGAAATTATTTGGGAAAATGTACCCAAGGAGAAAATCGCTAAAATTATGCTATCAGATATACCATAAATTTTTAGACTAGCAGAATATTGAGTTAAGATAATTCCATAGGACAAATAGAACAAAAAATTTCCCGTATATAAAAGAATGATACGCATATTTTGTATTTTTTTGTTCTTGAAATCGAAGGCTTTTTTTAATGAAATCTTTAAGAATGAAGGGTTAAAAATCTTAGACATAATTCTTATTTTAATTAAGAAAGATTTTAAGACGTTAATCCATGATAACTCTTTATGATTATTTTCAATTTTAGGTAAAAAATAATAAGACAGTAAGGAAGATAACGTCATTAAGATGCCAGTCATTAAAATTAAAAAGTTAACTTTAAAATAAATTGCTAAGGCAGAAGATCCAAGAAAGCCTAATAAATAACCAATTGTATTCAAAAAATTTAATTTAGCGTTCTCAATTACCCACATTTCTTTTGCAAAAGTTTTTATAATTATTAAATATAACGAGATTATAAGAGCCGTATTAAAGAAACTCCAAATGCCATATAAAATTTCAACTTCCACCACAGATTTAGCATATGCCATAGGTATTACAAATAGTCCACTTGTTAATAAACCTAATATGGTTAGTTTTTTCAAATCATAATAATCTGATATGTATCCCCAAACAAAAGATCCAATAATCCAGGTTATGTTTCCTAAAGTTGCTGTATATGATATATCTATTGCATTTCCTCCTAGTTTTAAAATAAGCAAGGGAAGCATTATTAAAAATGGCATAAATCCCATGCCATATGGTATTAAAGTATACATCCATTTATCATTGTATTTTATTTTTTCCATCTATTGTCCCTTTCTTATGCCTCATTAACTTAATTAATAATTTGGTAATATAAGAATTCAATATTATATTATAAATAACATATTGCAAAAATAATTTTTAAAGGAAAATATAATATTCGTTTTACATTACGTCTTAATCATAAATAATTAAAATTCAAGATAATATTTTATAAAAATTGTAAATAAAAATTTTATTAGTATCTTTTTCTATATGATGGTTTTCTACCATAACTGCTATAACTTCTCCTTTCTTCTTCAACAACCTTGTCTGACATATTATTACCTGTATTTACATTTTCGATTTCCTTTTCAGAAACCGTTATTGACCCATTGTTTTTATTTAAAGAGAGTCTCATGCTTCCTTTAAATGTAGAAACAAAGGCATTCTTTATGTTTATTGTTTCTCCTTCTTTTACTTTGTTTATCGAATTATCCCATAAAGTCATAATTATTGTTCCACTTTCATCCCCAACTAAGACATCAGAAACCTTGTGTGACATACCATCTTTACCAAAAACATTCCTTGGCTCTGATACCTTTATGACCTTTACACTTATTTCCTCAACAGCGCTTTTAGGCGCTAACTCATTTACCTTCAATTCTTTCGCCAAATATTAGTTGGGACAGATGTTAATAAGCTAATATGGAATTATCTAGGTAATCTTTCAATTGTTTTAAATATATATACATTAAATAATAATATTATACCAGCTATTATGTAAGTAAATCCAAAACCCATATATCTAACCATATAGCCTGAAACGAATGAACCTAATGTCATAGCAATACCTGTTAGCGTGCTATAGACTCCTAAAGTAGAACCTTCCTTACCGCTTTTCACTATCTCAAATATCATTATGCTTGATGCTGTATAAAATGCTGAAAATGCAAGTCCTGCTGCTATAGGATAAAATATTATACCAGATAAAATTAATGATATCTTATTAGCTATTATAACAGTTAAGAGTCCAATAATAAAATACGAAGATCCCCTCATAAGCAATGAGATCCATGAAGTTCTAGCCTTTCCTAATTTATTAATAAATCTAGGGGATAAGTAATAGGAAATTATTTGGAATAACATGCCAATTGAAAATATTATTAAAATTAGGCTATTTGAAAGTCCTCCCTCTTTTAGTCCTGCTGGATACTCTGTATTGAAAATACCTGATGCAATGTAAAATAAGAACATACCAATGTATAGAAGAGGGACGTAAGCAGAAACTAAAGATTTTAACCTAGATAAAGAAAATATCTTAAATGAATATTTTGAAGGAAAATGAATGAAAATGGTTGGTATCTGTTTTAATCTAATTAAGAATGACTCTAGGTTATGAAGTAGTGCTGTTCTTTCAATATGTAATTCTGGCTTTGGTATAAAATAATAAGATAATCCAAACGAAATTAAGACTAGTATTCCCATTAGTATCACTATAAAATCAAGCTTAAAATATATAGCTAATAAGGAAGACCCTAAAAGGCCTATCAAATATCCTACTGATGACAAATAGTTTAATTTTGCATAACTGGACGCCCACAAATCTTTTCTTACTGTGCTCATTATTAGTAGAGATAATGGTGTGGAGCTTGCAGTATTTAAGAATGATAGTATAGAATATAAAATTTCTATTAGACTAATTGATTTAGTATATGAGATAGCTACTAAAGTTAACCCAACTGTAGATAGGCTTAACAATATTTGTTTTTTCCTATCAAAATAATCTGCTGCAAATCCCCATATTAATGATCCTATAATACTGGTTAGATTTGCTAATGAAATAGTATATGCAACATCTATTACATTCCCTCCCAATCTTAATATTTGCAATGTTATAAGTGTAGATAGAGGCCCCATGGCTATATTATAAGGTATTAATGCATACATCCAATTATCTTTGTATAGCTTTATCCCCACCCTCCCACCCTCTTATGATTTTTATTGATTCCTTTCACATTTTAAGTCAAACAGCTATTTTTACAGTAATAAGATTTATATTTTTATCTTTCAGATTTCATAAGATTTTTATTATAAAGAAAGAAGGTATCATAATGCAAGCAGGTTGGGAATGATTTCTAGTTGTTTTTCTATTATTTTAATTATGTTAAATGTTACCTTTACTTAATTAATAGAAAGAGATAATAGTGGAATCATTAAATGATTATTTCATAGATCTAGATATCCTATCTCATAGGAGTATAAAAAGATTGGTAATTTTTAGCCTTTTTGTCATTATAATTTTAATATTTGAAACACATAATTTTGTATATGTTTTTTCTCAGAAAAATTAAAAAATATTAACTTTCAAATAAAAACTTTTATTGATTAAAAGTAGTTGGTGATAAAAATGACCATAAGGGTTTGGATAGAACCAAGGGAAAATTGCATAGCTGATATGGTTTGCGTTAGTCTAGCTGGAGACGTTTTTGAAATGTCAGATGTTGATGGAAAATCTAACGTAATTGCAAAATGGAGAAAGGATCCGAACAACATAAATGAAGGATTTGTTCCAGATGATCTAAAAGATGCTGTTGATGCAGCTGTTCAGAGTTGTCCTACACAGATAATTCACGCTGAACCTTCACAAGAGATTATACAGCAACAACCAGCATAAATTAATTCTACTTTTTGGAATAAAAATAAATATAACCAATTTTATATATAATCTGGGATAAATTTGGTTGATATAATAGGAAAATATAGAGATGGAGGAATTAATTACACTTTTAGATATGCAAGTAGAGAAGATAAAAAAAGAATAATAGAATTTTATGAATCAATGGATAATGAATCAATATATTTTAGATTTTTAAGTTTTTTTAAAGATTTTTCTTCTCATGTTGAAAAAATTTTTAGTGAAAAAAATAAATATGGATTTGCGGTTATTGGAGAAGATGAAAAAGGAAATATAGCAGCATTAGGCGAAAATTTTTCATATAGTTTAGAAAGCGCTGAATTGGCATTTATAGTTTCACCAAATCATAGGAGAAGGGGATTAGGATCAATTGTAGCAGCCTTTTTAATTTTGGGCTCATATGCAAGAGGAATTAAAATTATGGAGGCTTATTTTCATGCTGAAAATTCTCCTGCATATAAAATAGGTCTAAAGATGGGGCTTAATATGGATTTTGAAGAAGATGTGTATCATGGAAAAGCCCCTCTTGAAAAAATATACAAGATTGCATTAAATGCATTAAGAGAAAAAAACGTTGAGCTATACATGAATATAAAATAAGTATAAATATTTTAGTTTACTGTTGTTATTTTAATTTAATAAACTAATGAATTAATGTTTTGATATAATTAACATTTTATATTTCTTCATTTCATTTATAAGGGGTGAGAAATTAGTGGTTAGGATTGCTATGTTCTCTGGGGGTAAAGATGGATTAAGAGCTGCGCAAATAGAATGGCCTGTTGACGCCTTTCTCTTTCTAATTTATGAGTTTCCTGAACCAAGTCCTCATATAGTTAATTTACAGACAACAATTGCTTCTGCATCTGCAATAGGGGTACCCATAGTTGTAAAAAGGTTACATAAAGGTAAGGAATTTATAGAAACAGTTGAACTATTAAGAAAACTTAATACTGATACATTAATAGCGGGAGATGTATTTGTAGAGGATCATCTAAAATATATGGAAAACCTTGTTAGAGAAGCTGGAGCGAAATTAAGAGAACCTTTGTGGAGTTTGGATACATTAGAAATTTTAATGAAAGATATTGAAGATAATTATAGCTTTAAAGTTCTGGGAGCAAGACCTAAAAATTTAAGGGAAAGCGTTGGTAAAATAATTAATAAAGATAATATAAATTGGTTTTTAGAGTTAGCTAAAAAAGATAATGCAGATCCTTTGGGGGAAAAAGGGGAATATCATACAATAGTATTAAAAAGTCCATTGCATAAAGAAGAGTTTTCAGTTAAGGATTTAGAAATCAAGGAATTGGATTGCTGCAGAATTTTATTAACGAGTAGCTATTTTAATCAAAAAATTTTTTAAAGATCACATAAGTGGGAAAATTTATAAACTGGTTAAAACAAATTTAAACGCAGGTGGTGTTAATTGTCGACGCACTCGTTGTTGATAACGTACCTGATAGGCTAGTTTTTTTGTTAAGACAAGGTGGAATTAATGTAGACTATGTTCCTGGATTACAAAGGGATAATTTAATAAATGTTCTAAAAAATTACGAAATTCTAGTTTTTAGAAGTAGATTAAAAATAGACAAAGAAATTATTGATAGCTCAAATAAACTTAAATATTTAGCAAGGTTTGGTGTTGGTTTAGATAATGTAGATATAGATTATGCAATGAAAAAGGGTATTAAGATAATAAATGCACCCAATTCCCCTAGTAAGAGCGTTGCTCAATTAATAATATCAATGATTCTTATTTTAGAAAGGCATCTCTACACAATAATTGAATCAGTAAAAAAAGGTGAATGGCCAAAAGGCAAAATATTAGGTAATGAAGTTGAAGGCAAAACATTGGGTATCATAGGATTTGGTAGGATTGGGAGGGAAACAGCTAAGATTGCACATTCATTGGGAATGAAGATACTGGCAAACGATATTATTGATGTGAGCAATGATGTTAAGAAATTTGAAGGTATGCAAGTTTCTTTAGACTATTTATTAAGGAATAGCGATATAATTTCTATAAGCGTTCCACTAACTCCTTTAACATATCATATGATAAATAAAGATACTATTTCATTGATAAAAAACAATTCAATATTAATTAATACAGCCAGAGGGGAAGTCATTGATACAAAGGCTTTATTAGAAAACATTAACAAATTTAAAGGTATTGGATTAGATGTGTTAGAGCAAGAGCCTCCTAAAGATAATTTATTTAAAGAGTTGATATCACATGAGAATGTTATTGTAACATCTCATATAGGATCTGAAACTTATGAGGCAATGGATAGGCTTAGCGAAGAATTAGCAAAGAATATAATAGAAGAGGTGAAGAAGAAATGATAAAATATATGACGCCAGGACCTATACAATTACCTAACGAAGTTTTGGATTATATTAAAAGACAACCTTATTTTCATAGATCAAATGAATTTAAAGAAATATTTTCTTCAGTTTTGGAGAAGATGGAAAAAATTGTTAAAGGAAATGCGATAATTTTTCCAGGTACAGGAACCTTATCTATAGATACTATGGTATACAATTATGTTAATCCAAAAGAAGAAGTTATATTATTAGATATAGGTGAATTTAGCAAAAGACTTGGTGAAGCCCTTATATCAAGAGGGGCAAGGTTGTATGTAATAAAAAGTGAATTAGGAGAAGTTGTCCCTCCTGATGTCTTGCAAGACTATGCGAAGAAAATTAAAGATTTGAAGGCAATAGCAATGGTTCATAATGAAACGAGCCTAGGTGTTGCTAATAGATATGTTGAAAAAATACAAGAAATTGCTAAATCATTAGATGCAGTCCTCTTAGTTGATAGCGTTTCAGGAATACCAGCTGAAAGGATTGATAAAGAAATAGATGTTATAGCAACTGCATCACATAAAGCATTTATGTCAATACCAGGTGCATCAATTATTTTTTATAATGTTAAACCAAGAAACCTAGATAAACTCCCCTTAAGTATGGATTTAAATAAATTCATTAATATGAAAAACAAATTCGAAACTCCATATACTCCCCCAATAAATGTTATATATGGTTTAGATTATTCAACAAGTTATATACTAAAAATAGGTTTGGATAGATATACGGAAATTCATAAGGAAAGAAGCGATTATTTAAATAATTTGATAAAATTAAAATCAATTGCAAAAGATGAATTTAAAAGCAATACAGTTTCAGCATTTTACACAAACAATGCTGAATTAATTGTTAAAAGACTAAGAGAAAAAGGATATGCAATAGCAACAGGTATGGGAGATCTTTCAAAAAAAGTAATAAGAATAGGCCTTATGGGAGATATAGATTTTAATGATATTAAAAACGTTGCGGAGGTAATTAATGAATATGATTGATGAGAAATGTAAGCTTTGCTTAATTGAAAATAGGGTCAAAGATTTAATAAGATTAAAAGGAGGAGATAAGATACCATATTTGTTAAAGGACTTGTCTTATCAATTGGAATCAAATAAGGATAGGGATTCATTGTTTGTTGATAGTTTTAATTATATAAAGAAGTTAATTAAAGATGAAGATCCATATAAAGAATTGAAAATGAATTTAAATAAAATTGGTAAAGAAGCTTCTTTAATAGTAAGAAAAGAGCTTATAGAAAACAACTGGAACTTAGATCTTGCATTAAAATTTTCTGCCTCAGCAAATATAATAGATATAAATGTTTTAGGTTATGAGTATGTTGATTTAAAAGATGCTTTGCATGATGAAGTAAAAGTATATGAAAAAATAAATTTGCCTAAAGAAAAGGAAATTTATTTAATTTTTGATAATTCTGGAGAAGTTTATATAGATCTTTTATTAAAAGAATCTTTAATAAAAAATGGATATAATGTAAAAACAGTGATAAGAAAAAATAGCTATGAAATCGATGTAACATCAGATGAAATAGATGCAGATATAATTATTGATGGCAATTATTCACCAATTAAAAAAATAAATGAGGGATTTATCATAGCTAAAGGAATAGCTAATTTAGAGGCATACTTATTTTCTAATAAAAAAATTGATACCCTTCACTTGTTTAGAGCTAAGTGTGAAGTATTAGCAGAAAGATTTAATGTTAAGAAAAATACGCCTATAATAATAAGTGGGAAAAATTTATTAAATGTTTTAAAAATTAATAATTTAACTTTTCATAAGTGATGCAAGATTCTACTATTATATCCCCTTTCTCTTCTGACCTCCTCTCCACACTAAAAGGCGAGGCTTGTCGTTCCTCTTTTCAACCTTAAGAGAAACCTAGCCCTAAAAGGTAAATCATTTGTTACATCGAAATCAGATCATTAATATATAATTTTTTCTTTCATATTTTTATCTTATGTATATTTTTATTATTAAAGAATTGTTGATATGTTTTAAGTATTATAAGAATGCTAGATTATATGATTATTAGAGGTATTAAAATTATTTAAGAATTTTTTTAAAAAATATTACAAATTATTTAAGGTAAATATTGTTATCTATAATATTTGCATTTAAGAAAATTTTTTATTGCATATAAATTAGTTTAGCGTATCCTCTTAAATGAATGACGCAAGACTTTTTTTGATATCATAATTTCATTATTTTGATAATTATTAAGCTTGACAATAAATTATTGATTATTTAAATTTTAATTATTTGTGTTATTTAAATTATTTAAATTATGTTTTCCTCTTAATGCAGACGCAATAGCAGCTATTATAATGATTATAGATGATATTAATAAAACAGATCTTAGAGCATACATAAATGCTGGAGCAATAACCTTCGGGAACCATGTATTGCTTAGAACTTCGCTTAAACCAGATGGATCGCTATTTCCAAGTTGAGAGGCTAAGTTAGGCAAACTACTTAGGACTGACTGCATTGGATTATATCCTAGAAATGCTGCAAATAGAGCAGCAGTTGGAGGCATTTTTGATATCATATATGCTATATTATTTGGAAAACCAGCCGAAATCAAAGCAGTATATAAAGTATTTGGTAGTTTAGCTTCAAATGCGGATAACAATAAGGAAAAGTATAATGCAATGCTTGTAGTATTTGCTATATTTGTCATAACCGCTCTCATACCGGAAGCAACGCCCCTATGATTTGCTGGAACAGAATTCATTATTGATGCAGTATTAGGTGCAACGAAAAGGCCATTTCCAGCACCAGCTAAGAAAATGAAAAATGCAAATTCTGGGTATGGAAAGTCATATTTTAAAGTTATCAATAATAAAAATGAAATTAAAACTACTATCATACCTCCTGTTGCTAAACCTCTTGCTCCATGTTTATCAGACAAAGCTCCGCTAATAGGGCCAAATGCAACGAAGCCTAGCATTAATGGTATCATATAAATTCCTGCCCATAATGGGGTTACTGAGAAGGAATAACCATGTAATGGTAACCAGATACCTTGCAATAAAACAACTAATGTTATCATTAGACCCCCATAAGCTAATCCAGCTAATAAAGCAGCAAAAATTCCTGCTGAGAATAACCTCGATTTAAATAATTCAAGTCTAAACATTGGATACTTTACTTTCATCTCAATAAATGGAAATATTGCTAGCAAAGCAGCCCCAGATATTAATAAACCAATTACCATAGGATTATACCAACCTAAAGGATAGTTTTTGTATGGTTCCAATGCATAGGTTATTCCAGTTAAAAGCAATACTATACCTAAGATAAAATCTATGTTACCAATTATATCAATTTTTTCATTTCTATTCCTTATGCCTATTTCTTTTAAAGATTTATATGACCATATTGTTCCTATTATCCCAAATGGAACGCTTATTAAAAATACTAGCCTCCAATTTATTGTTGCTAAAATGCCTCCTACGATTAAGCCTAATATGCTTCCCAATAAACCTGAGATCTGGTTTAAACCTAATGCCTTACCTCTTTCAGTTAATGGAAACGCATCAGTAATTAATGCAGTGCTGTTAGCCATTAATAGTGAACCACCAATAGCTTGAATAACTCTAAATGCTATTAATTCGCTTGCGGCAAAATCCCCTTTGCCAAAAGTAATTGATAACAAGATTGAACCAATGGTAAATATAATGAAACCTAATCTATAAAGCTTTACCCTACCATAAATATCAGAAAGCCTTCCTATTGATACAACTAAGGCTGAAGTAGTGACACCATAGCCCATTAATAGCCATAGAAGATAGGAAAAAGAGGATGGTAATAATGGATTTATGTTTATTCCTTTAAATATTGCTGGCAAAGCTATTAATAAAACTGTAGAGTTCATCATGCCAATTAAAACCCCTAATGTAGTATTTGATAATACATTCCATTTGTATTCCATGATCTCACCAGCATTATATTTTTTGCCTATATTTCCTTAAAATACATAAGAGAAGAGAATTTATAAGTTTTGATGCAAATTAACCTTTAAAAAATATTTAATAAAAATTAAAAAAATATTATCCCTTAAACCACCAATAGAATAGAGAATCCCCTCCGCCTCCTATCATTGGATTTTCTTGATAACTTATTTGATTTTTATATGGTATCATATATGGTTTTATTATCCAATACATATTCTCTTGATAAGTGTAGACATATAAATATAAGTTAACTGCTATTTGTTCGGCCTCTTTATAATATTTAGCAGCCAAAGCGTTATTTCCAGATAAAGCAGCATTATTTGCCAAGTTTATTAAATTATTCAATTCTTCATATTCTTGAGACTCATTAGCAAATAGATTTGCAAGATAGGAATTACCTTGGGATGCAAAGTATTTGCTTAGGTTTTCAAAGTATGATACATTCCAACCAGCAGCAGCTGGGAAGAACCCTCCCTGTAAATACATAGCATTTGTAAAATCAGAATCTAGTGGGAAATCTGCTATCCATCCACCAGTAAATATAGGTTGTCCATTTAATCCAGGTACCCAGTAAGACATCATAGTTGATCCGGGCATATAAATGGGTGTTGCCTTTATGTTTGGATCCATTTCATTTAATAGTTGGCTCCACATCTGTGCTCCAGTAAAATCAGTTATATCACCACTAAATATTACGATTGGGAAGTTTACTGATATGTTATAAAATCCAGATTCTTCCATTAATTGCTTTGCATATGTTAAGTTAAATGTTGGACAACCTGTTAGCTCCGTTGGTGGAATATAATTTGGTAATCCAGGTATTATAACTCCACAATAATAATTGCCAAAATCAAAATGATACTTAACATCACCTAATATATCATTTAGATATTCTGTATAATTAAATGCATATGCAAATGCTTTTCTAACCAATGGATTAGCAAAGTAATATGAAGGTATTGAGTATTGTGCACCTAAAGCTTTTAGGTTTGGTTGGCTTATATTAGCGTTAAATACATAAAACAGCTCAGTTAAAGCAGGGAATGTGTAAATCTTTGCCTGTCCTTTGCTTTCTAATTGCTCAACCAAAGGTATATATTGTGTTGGTATATCTTCTAAGATATCAGCTTGTCCAGATGCAAACATTTCATATGCAGTGTTTGGATCTTTAACCCAATATATTATAACAGTATCATTTGGTTTAGGTATATCAGGAAGTCCTGGATAGTATGGATTAGGAGCTAAAACAATACTTTGTCCCGGTGATAATGATTTAACCATATATGGTCCTGAACCCATAGGACTCCATTCTACAACTTGGTTATAATTACCAACATTTGCTTGCTGCTCATATTGATAAAATCCAGCTGGAGTGAAATTAATTCCTGCTCCAACTTGTTCTAACCATTTAGCGTCTAATATACCAGTGCTTAATGGATCAGCTAATGCGGTATATAAGGCCTGAGGGGCAGTAGGCCTCCATAAATGAAATATAACTTCATTTGTTTGATTATTATAAGTAACAGAATTCATTATTTCTTCAAATGCTTGGGTATCATTAGGTGATGAGACTATGGGAACACCTGCAGTTACATTAGGTATTAAATATTGTGCAATTATCCAATCAGGAGTTCCTGGTAATCCCCCAACAAATAATAAGGCCCTAATTATTGAATACCATACATCATAAGCAGTTACAGGATCTCCATTAGAGAAATACAATCCAGATCTTATTGGAAATATATATTCAGTATAATTATTTTTTATCAAGCCATTTTGTACAGTAGGAACCTCTGCTGCAGCATATGGTATAAATGATGTTGTGTTTGATCCATTATATAATAGCAATGTCTGGTAAACATTTGCTATCACCTCAAATCCTACTACTTCATAATCTATATCGGGATCTAAAGAATAAGGACCTCCAGGTTGATTTTCTGCTACTTGTATAACACCTGGGTTTGGTACACTACTTGAAAACTCAAATAATGAAAATGCCATATTTATGCCTGATACTGCAATGCTTTGATATGTTGTATAGTTATATGTTTTCCCAGATGAAACGTTTTTAGTTATTACTGTTAATGATACAGCATATAATCCTGGTGAAGAATAAGTTACATTAACTGGGTTTTCTTCAGGTAATAATGTTGTTTGGTTTGCCATAACAGTCATTGTTTGACCATTACCAAAGTTCCATACATATTCATATATTGTCATGTTTTGACCAGATGGTGGTTGCAAAAATCCTCCTGATAAATAAACTGTTTCACCTGTTGAGAAAATTGGTGCTGTTGGATTTCTTGTTATGTTAAATGTAATTGTTGGAACTGTAACTAAATCTGATAGGCTTGATGGTACATTTGGTGCTACTGTTATTTCTATTAAATTACTTAATGAAGAACCCATTAATGAACCGCTTTGATATACATTATAATAAACTAAATAATGACCTGGATAATTATAGGTTACATTAACGTATTGTGATGTTGTGTTTATTACTTTCCCATTACCTGCATAGAATAATGCATATCTATTGCTTGATGGGGTAAATGATGATAATACAAAGTTAATTGGTGTTCCTGCTACTGATGCATATGTTGATGTTGCAACTGGACTTAATGTTGAAAATGTTGTTGGAGTTGTTGAGGTTATGGATGTAGTAGTACTTGTTGTAGTGGTTGTAGCAGTTGATGTTGTTGTAGATGATGTAGTAGTACTTGTTGTAGTTATAGGCTTTTTAGTTGCATAATATGCTGCTACTCCTCCAACAATAATTACCACGATAATTACGATTATTATTCCATATAACGCGCCTTTAGATAAGGATCTATCTTTCCTACCCAATATTATCCCACCCCACTAATTAATTTGTACTAAAAACACACTTATATAAATTAATGAGAGGTAAAAATGCATATAAAATAAACTGAACTACTAACTTACTGGAGTTTCATTTTACATTTATTAAATCCCATAAGTTCAAATCCTGCATTACAATATAATAAAGAATTTTTCTTATTTTTAATTAATTAAAAATTTATATTAAATGTATATTATCTTTTAATAATCATTACAGCTGCAATTAAAATAACAATAATTGCTATATAAATATAGCCTAATATTTGATTTTGTCGTTTTAACTTGTGTATTAGAATAGGTACTACTTTCTGAAGAAGGACTTGTAGAAGTTTTTGTAATGTGTCTTATATTACTAACTGGTATCTCACTTATAGCATATTTGCCTATCAATAGTCAATAACTAGATATTGGTATAATGCTAACCCCTAATTCTGCATTGCTTATAGGAGAAAACTCATAAACAGTTAGCTTATTATCGCTAGCAATCAAATTTACGTTATTTAAAAATACATTTGATATTTCAGGCTCTATAGCTATTTCTCTGCTAATATTTTTAGTATTATTTGAAATAACTATGTTTAATTTAACTGATATATTGAATCCTTGGGTTAAAGAATTGTTAAACCTTATCATTAAGGTATTATTAACAGTTAATAATGATGAATTTATTGGGAAGATATCGTTAAATGGCTTTTTAACATAATTAATAATAGCATTATCATAAATTATTGGTTGTTTTGCTAACCAAACAAGCCCATTATTTGGAGGACCTGCTTGGAATGTCAAATCGCTTCCTTCGCTTACATATAAGTAATTCCAAAGAGTATAATACATATAAATTGGATTAATCTTTTCTTGAATATTACCATAATTCAAAGCATACAATGTCATATTAGTTACTCATTAAATCCTATTATACTAGCATTTAGAGAATATTTGAATGATAATGGAACAATTCGTGATATGCTTTGGTTTAATAATGAAGAGAAAGCAATTAAATATTCTCTTGCTAAACTTACATTTCTCCATCTAAAGCAACAACATCAACACTTCCTGGATATTCCATGTATATCTTAGCCAAATATTGTATTAGCTCTTCTTGGGTCAATTTTGGTGATTGGATAAAGTAAATAAAATCAAATAGATTTGATAGATTTGTATCCCTTAATATATTTTTTGGCCTGCAGAGTTTTGTATAAAATAAATACCATGAGGTCCCAAGTTTAAGTTTTAACTTACAATAGTTAAATCTGGTACCATTTGTATAAATGCTTGGTAATCTACATCAGTTACATTGATTCCCACATCATTATATAGCCATATAATGCTCATGTTAAACGCTTGCTCTGGAGTTCATGCAGCATATTTGCATTTATATCAAATACATATTTAGTCATGTTTTTACCATTAATAGCTATATTAAAAGATCAGGCGACCTTCCATTATCATATTCTATTATAGTTATTAGATGATAAAATGGAACAATTAATACTTACAATCTTCTTGCAATAATTGCTTATAAAGCTTAATTGTCTCATTAGTTGCTATTAAATCATGTGTAATATTTACATTACCTCCTATAAAATAAAGCGAAGTTTGATGTAAAAATGATTCCCATTTATATAATAAAACTGATGGGTAATCAATATTAAAGGTCGTTTTATATTTTTTATAAGTATTTTCAGCAATTCATAAACACCTGCTATTGAAGGTGAAGGATTTCTGTTAAGGCTTATTCAACAGGCTCTATCAAATTTAATAGAAGGGATGAGGTTAATTTTGATGTTAATACAAACTCAATAGCTGTTTCCAATAAAAAATCTGGGATTAACCTTTTAAGAGTTTGGCGTAATTTACAAAAAATAAGTTTATATTCCAATTTTTTATTAATAAACTTGGTGGAAAATGGAGCAAATTAATAATTTAAACGTTATTATTCCAACATTAAATGAGGAAGATGGTATTGGTTTAACTATTGATGAAATAACACAATATGTAAACAAAGAAAACATAATTGTTGTTGATGGAAATAGTAAAGACAACACAAAAAATGAAGTAGAAAAAAGAGGAGTAAAATTTTTCATTCAAAAAGGGAAGGGAAAGGCAGAAGCAATAAAAGAGGCATTAAATCATGTTAATAAAGAAATTGTATTGATAATTGATGGTGATTATACTTATCCGGCTAAATATATTAAGGAAATGCATAGCATATTAATGAATGATGAAGAAGTTGATGAAGTTATAGGAGTTAGGAACAGAAAAAACCAAAGTATTGTTTATAGGTTTGGTAATTGGTTTCTAACAAATTTTTTTAGTTTATTATTTGGTGTACATTTAAATGATGTATTAAGCGGTATGTATATGATAAGGAAAAGGGCATTAGAAGGAGCTCTATTTGAGATGAGGGGATTTAGTGTTGAGAGTGAAATAGCTGCCCACATTTCTTCGACTGGAAACAAAATAGCTCAAGTTAATATAGATTATAGAGAAAGAAAAGGTAAGAAGAAACTTGGTATAAGACATGGAATTAAAATAGCTATTGATATGTTAAGGCTTTCTTGGAGGTATAACCCTGTAACCCTATTTTTCTTTGTTGGGTCTTTATTGATGATTCCGGGTTTAATAATAGGTTTCTATACAGTATATGATTATGTTTTTCTTCATATAGACCACTTTGTTAAGGCAATCATAGCACTTATATTAACTGCAACAGGTTTTCAAAGCTTAATGCTATCAATACTAAGTATGTATTTGAAAAGAATGGAATTAAGGATAAAGAGCTATTTAAATAAGAAATAATTATCTTTACATCATAATAATTAAGATAATTAAAATGGAATAATTGCGGGTAAAGCAATTGATGTTTAAAAAAGATCTTCGATTTAAATAATAGCTTGTTGTCTTTAGTTAGTAAAAATCCGAGCGTTAACCTAAATACTCACTCTTCATATATCAGAGGCTAACTCGGATCAGAGATTCATTTTCATCTTGGATCAGTTTATATTTATTTGGTTTAACTATGACATTAGCTCAAATACTAGGTAAATTGAGGCATGTACCAGTAGCTTAACTTCTCTCTATCATTTATCATCTAATCTAGGTTCAAGCCCTAATAAATAAAATGGAAATTAAAATTATATAAAAGAAAGACAAAGATCTTTTATTATTGATATTCAAAAATTATATTTATAATATTTAAATAATATTTAAAATATAGATAATTAATAATTAGATATATAATATAACATGATATTAAAAAATTTCAATTTAATTTATTTAGGGTAACCTCCTATTAATTTAATATTACTCAATAGAATAGTTATGGTTTAGTCCAAAATATATAATATATTTTGGTTAATACTAATATATTTGAGAATTAAGCCAGCCTGTTTAATTGTTATAATAGGTTTTATTTAATTAAGAAACAAAGATTATAAATAATTAATTTTATTTAACTTATTAAGACTAGCTAATTAAAAAAGGAAGAAATCAAAAAATTATTTTAATCCTATGCGTTAAACTATTATTGGGCCGTGGTAGCTCAGCCTGGTGGAGCGCTGCCCTGGTAAGGCAGAGGTCCCGGGTTCAAAGCCCGGCCACGGCTTTTTAATAATGCTATATAAACCATTATTTTTAGATAACAAAAATTAATAACTTTAATTTTAATATTTTTTCTATAATTTATTTAAATTAATTCCTTCTTTTGCTATGTAAATTATTGAGCCTTTCTGATTATATTATTCCGTCTTTAGGTTTATCTTTATTCCATTTTCATCTCTTACTTTTATTAGCAGAGCATTTTTATTCATAATCTTTTCTGATATTTTTTGCTTTTTTCCACAAAGAATGAGGTAAATTGTTTTCATATATTTAATCTATAGATTTAGCTGTTGTGATAAGATCAATCTTCCGATATAATAGGATCGTTTAATTAATTTTGATAGTAATTTAGCTGAAAAATACCCCATTATTATGTGATATGTATCAATGATCTTAGTATAATCAATGGCATCTATAGTTAGCATTTCAACAACATCATATAACTTACTGTTTAACTTCTTTATCATTAGTACTGTTATAATTATCTTTGTATCAACCTAGGATGAGTTTGCATTATTATCAATCTTATCAAGCTAAATAATAGCCTGTATTGTTTTTCTACATTAGTCTTCCTTAAATCCTTCTCTTTTAAACAACTTTAACTAATAAATCCTACTTCTTTAATCGGTTAGGATTGTAGATTTGCAACTAAAACAATATCTTTTTTTATCTACTTTATTATTTCATTAACAAATTCTTTACCAATTCTGATCCAATTACATATTATATTATGATTTAATTATATCGTTTTTGGTTTCACCAAGTCTTTTTGTCATGTTAAATCTTCCTATTTTACCTGAAAGCTAGCAATAAATACGGTTAAAGGATCAATGCCAAAAAATTGCTACTTAATTAATTTTATCCAAAAAGATGCAACGTGTGTATCTTCATAACCTACTGTTGTTATTGATTGAATTTCAAAAAGTTTTAATATTACCTAGAACATTTCTTCCTAAATTATATTCTGAAAAGGTACTATAAATAATTATTGATATTAGCAGAATAACTATTTATATAAATATGT
Organism: Caldisphaera lagunensis DSM 15908; assembly: GCF_000317795.1. Taxonomy (NCBI): domain Archaea; kingdom Thermoproteati; phylum Thermoproteota; class Thermoprotei; order Acidilobales; family Acidilobaceae; genus Caldisphaera; species Caldisphaera lagunensis. The sequence continues at coordinate 972,574 of NC_019791.1, read as the reverse complement.
TTCCCAAAAAATTCATTAATTTTATAATAAAGTAAAATAGAACCATTCTCATCTGTTAATTTAATATAATGCTGAGATATAAGTTTATAATGAGATCAATAAAGTAAACTGCTCACATCCTTCTAGGACATAATTTCAAATAGAAAAGATGGATATTTGTAACGCCTTTTAATATAATTGATTGTATTTCATTATACAAACATTTATGCTTATTAATTTTTTATCTAATTGATTTATATTAAATAATTTTTTATCTAACTATTAATATTTAATTTTATACAATTAAGAAGAATTGGGAGAAAAATTGAAGGAAAAAATTGCGATAATTCATGCTCTATTTGATGAAATTGGCGGAGGAGAAAAACTAGCATTATCAGCAATAGATGCCTTGGTTAATGGAGGCTATGATGTAAAGGTTTATACAGGAACAAAAGTTGATCAAGAAAAGATTAAAAATATATTAGGCTATAGCCTTAAAAATGACGATATTATACATATAAAATCAAAACTATCTATTTTTTTAGCTAATATAACTGGAAATAAAGCTGTGAGATTAAGAAGGCTTATGATTTATAGAAAATTGTTTAATAAAGAATTTTTAAATAAGTTAAGAGATAATTATGATCTTATCATTGATACACAAAGCAACCTTCCAACACCAACAGATATTACATATATACATTTTCCAGCTACAATTGGTACAACAAATAAAAGAAACTTTATTGAAAAATTATATGATGATATAGTTTCTTTAGCATCAAAAGGATTAACAAAAACTAGACCTGGAAGGACTTTAACAAATTCAAAATGGACAGCAAATAAAATTTATAAAGAATTTGGAATAATAGCTGATATATTATATCCTCCAGTTGATCTCGATTACTTTAGCAAAGTATCTTATGGAAGCCATAACAATAAGAAAATAATAACTATTTCTCGTTTTTCTCCAGAAAAAGGATTGGATAAGATTGTTGATATTGCAAAGCAGTTGAAAGAATTTGATTTTTATATTGTTGGAGCAACTACACCAGTTTTAAGCGATAAAGTTATTAACACTATAAAAAATAAAATAAAAAATGAAAACGTAAAAAACGTATTTTTAATGCCTGATCTTCCAAGAAATGAACTATTGAAAATTATGGAAGAATCAAAAATCTATCTCCACCCACCATTTGCTGAACATTTTGGAATTAGCATAGTTGAAGCTATGGCATCAGGCTTAGTACCTGTTGTATACAAAGATGGTGGAGGTTGGTATGATATTGTCTCTAATATTGATAAAAATTTAGGATATAAAGAAATTAATGAAGCTGCTAATTCTATAAAATACGCATATGAAAAATATGATTCATTAAAGCAATTATCAATAAATATTAGCAAAAAGTTTTCCAGAGAAGAGTTTAAATTAAATATACTAAAAATGGTTAACTACGCCCTAGAAATAAAGCAATTGGAAATGCGATAACTTAGCTCAAACCTCTTTTTTTAGGAAATAGTTAAACGATATTCCTAGATCATATATCAATAAAGTTTTGACGAAAAATAAAAAGGAATAAATTTCCATATATAGTAAATATGAAAGCAATAAAAAGTAAGCCAATGGTTATTAAAAACTCATTATGTTTAGTTATTGATATAAGCAATTCACTCTAACAGTGAGCAGAAAGCCTGAATCCTTCAGGGTGATGATAAATGTCCACAAAATTTTTAATATCTTGCAATAATTAAATTTTAACATGGTTTGTCAATGAAGCTAGCCCGATTAAGAGAGGAGAAAAGCGGTTCCTAAAGATAACTGTAAATAAATATGGGGAGAGAAGGAATAAGAATAAAGAAGAAAAAGAAAGCTTCATGCTCTCTGGCCTATGGCTATTGAAGTTAACATGAGCAGCATCGTTGTAGGAAAAGATTACAAAAACTACGTAAAGATACAAACCCGCTTAAAGAATGCTCATAGCTATAAGACTCTTACTAAACTAATATAGAAGAAGTACCAAAAAAGATGAAAGGAGAATAAAAGAATATTTTTAAGGACAAAGATTTTTTTAAATCAAAGCTAGAAATGTCATGGTTTGTAAAGAAGATTGGCAAACAGCTTGTTGATGTAGCTAAAAGTAAATTCCAACATTATCATTTTGGAAAACTTAAATAATATGGTTAAGAAAGTGAAAATAGGAAAAAGTATAGAGACGGACTTTATTTGATTCGATATCGCTGCGTTCAATACTGGATTGATTAGAAGACCATCAAGCATGGTCTAAAAGTTATTTATGATTCATCATATTCCTCTACTCATTACCCAAAATGTAGGAAGGTAATGAAGGAAGTCTCTCATAGATGATTCAGATGTTCATCTTGTGTTTATGAGAATGATAGTGTGTTATCATGCATCATGAATTTATGTGGAAGGTGTTCTCTGATCCTTTCTGTGTTCATATGGGAGATGTAAACACGAATTGATAAGAGGAATTCTCGCTATCACGGGAGGAAGTCTGTTGGTGGACTGACTTGATTTATTGAAATATACTTAATAAGTATTGTTCCATTTATATTATTTGATAACATTGTAAAACTTAATGGACTTACAAAATTGGAAACTACTATTTCAAAGCTTAGAGTTATCCATTTATCTTGTTGTAAGTTATCAGTAAAATAAGATTTTTCATATAAATAAGTATATGAATTATTAGTTATTGTATAAACTCCTATTGTTATGTTATTTCTATACATATCATTAACATAAACTATATAGCTTATGTTATATGTACCAGGAGGTAATCCATATAATCCTGTAGTAAAAATTAGTTGTATTGTTTTATTTAATTGATTATAATAATCAGTAATATTTATTAAATTATTTTTTATATAATTTGAATAAATAGGATATATATCTTTATATGTAAAATTATATTTTAATGGTATATACATCTTTAATGAACCATTATATCCTCTTTGTAATATATACATACCATCTACTTCTGCTAATAAACCAAAATCATTATTATAAAATAGTTGAGATAAATTATAAATTGTGGTTTCCATATTTGATCCTACTTGAGAAATCCAAAAAGGACTCCATGGATCCCCAACAATATAATTTACATAGCTAATAGGGGTTTCTCCTTGAACTAATAGGTTTCCTCCATCAGGTCTAGGTAGAAACTCTGGCATGTTATTCTGGATAGCTAATTGATTCGTGTTGTTTGGTATTAATGAAATCATCTTAACAAAATTATTATATACAGTAAAATTTGCATTTGTTCTTTCTTGCATGTAGAAATTCATTGATGTTCTATAATTAAATGGACCATATGGTTCAAAAAATAAAGCAAAAGAAAATGTTGTTAAAAAGATCAATGCTGATATAAATATTACTAGATTAATTTTACCTTTATGCTTCTTTCTTACGTTTTTCTCATTTTTTGAATAATTTTTTCTCTTATTAAATACACTTAAACCTTCAATTGCACCTAGAAAAACAAATGCAATTATAATCGATGGATATTGTATGATAAATACTGTTGGATATTTATACCATGGGTATGGAGAAAATAGTATTAAGATTACATATGATATCAAAAATATTGACCATCTCCATGATAATAACGTTAAAAATAACAGTGGCGCTAAGAGAAGCGTTAAAGTTAAAATAGCCCAACCTAAGAATGTTGTTTTAATTATACTAACACTAGATTGAAAAGAAAAAAGAGGTGGAAGAAGAACTTGCTCATTCAATTGTTTTAAAAATGCTAATATACTATCTTTTGAAAAAGCTGCTGAAGGTTCTTCAAGGCTTTGTATTCTAACTGTTGAAGCTAAACTTTGTAATGAAGATTTGATAGGGCTAATTTGATTATGCTGCATATACAACATTGGTAAATTTAATGAAAATAGTAAAAATAATACTGACAAAGATAAAACAGATAAACCAAATATTGCTTCTTTTTTAGCAAATTCTCTTTTTTTAAGATAATCAAATAATATTGAAAATAATATTATAGTTGAAAACATTATTGGATATATCTCATATGGAAACCTTACTATGCCGCTTAAAATTAATAATATACCTGAAAAAATGTATTTTTTCTTTAAGTAAAAAAGTAAAAATAATAAGAAGAAATAAACAAAGTTGGGAACAATGCTTGTCTATGAACATCAAACCAGTTTATTCCAGCTAAAGGAAAATATATAAGCCAGCTAAGAGATATAAACAATGATGATAAATCGCTTTTTAAGAAATGCTTTGCAATACCATATAATGGAAACACAGCAAGAGCTAAGAATATTGTTTGAAAAACTATTAATGCTTGAGATCTTATAGGGTATAAAAACTTTAAGAATGGAATAAAGAAAATTAATGCACCTTCTGATCCCAAATAATTTAAAATTCCTAAAAAGTTGCTGTGCATAAAATCATATGTTGATTGTAAAACTATTCCTAAATCTCCAACATTTGCATTTAATGAATAGTATCTCATTAATGCTATATAAGACCATGAAATTACATAAATAACAAATGATAATATTAATATTATTTTTGTTATATTAGATCTCAGAAAACTTAACAATTTTGCTCCTATTCTTTCAATAATATGTTTTAGCTTAAAAGTTTATTTGTCTCTAATGACTTTTACTGCTTACAAAATACGATTATTCAGGATAGCAAACAGGAACTTGGATATAATATTTTTAATGCTAAATAAACGGTAAAACATGAAAATACATTATCTGGCAATGATTTTAGAAGTTCATTAAATTTTGTGCTATTAATAAATTTAATTAATAATTGTATTGCATATTAGTTTGTCAGTTATATCATTCTTAGAATTGTATTACAATTTTTAAAATCATATTAATTTAATAATATAAAAACTTAATATGGAAATTTACTTGACATATAACTATATCATTTAATTTTAGTGCATGGATTATTCGTGTCTTTCGATTTTTTCCATTAATTAAAAATTTTTAGAAATTAATCTAATATAATCTTATACTATAGGTTAATTTTATAAAAAATACTTTATCAATTATCCTTAAAAATACTTATTAATTATGATTGTTTTGATATGACTAAATTAAATAATAAATAACTAAATAGGTTTAATCTATTAAGATTTAGAAAGAAAGTTACTAAATATTTTTGATTATACAAATATATTTTTTAATAATACAATCAAATTAGCTAGACTTTATTTTGTATACTTCTGCTTTCAAAAAAGAGACTTTTTCTAAATATCCTAAATCAATAAGTTTAGATAGTTTTCTATTCAATTTATTTTTATTAATATTTGTTTTAATCATTATTTCATTTATATCCATAATCCCTCTATTCTTTTTTATTGTATATAGGATTAGTTTATCTTCATCATCAAGATATTTATTAATCTTATCTTTAATATTTGTTATGAATAAACTAAGTCTCGAAGGTAAATTCTTATTAAATACAAAAAAAGATAATGTTGCAAGATTTATAAACATGTTAAATAGGCTAGTATTAGATAAAATTGAACCTAATAGAGAAAATTTTAATAATCTCCATTGAGAAATAGGTAATTTTAATTGTTTACTATCAAGATTTAAAGCTCTTATGTTGGCTAAATAATCAAATGCTAATTTCTCGCAAAACACATTTGATGATTTTTCACAATTACTTTGAAATTTTTTAAAAAATGAAATATCTGTTTGAAAAGATTGATAATTTGCTAAAAAGGTAAATGACGTATTTGTATTATATAATTGTTCATAGCTATTTTGATTTTTTAATACATTTTTATTAATATGTACTCTATAGTATGTTAACCTTTTACTCGTATAGAATAAAAGACCTTCACTAAATGATGATATTGCCATAATAGCCAAATCAATCATACCCCCTTTTAGACCTTTAATATTTTCAGCTATATTTCTATTTACAGCAATGGAACTATTATTACTATAAATTTCATATTTTGCAATAATTTTTTCCCATCTGGGATCATCACTTTTCATTATTATGTTAAATGAAGGTTTAATGGCAAAAAATTTTTTATCTATTATATTGTTGTTTTCATCAATTACATCAACATCATTACTTATATATATTAGGTTTTTAATTTTTTGAAAGCTTTTATATATATACATTAGCCTTTCTGGTTTATACATATCATCATCTTCCAAAAAGGTTATTATATCTCCTTTAGATTCGTCTATACCTAAACTAAGTTTTTCTCCTAATGTATTGTTCTCTTCTATTACTATATTTTTCCAATTATTTCTTTCTATTATTTTATCAGATAATTGATCTTCAAAATTTTTTATAACAATTACTTCAAACTTATCCTTATCTAAGGTTTGTTTTTCTAAACTTTGCAAAGCATATGGTAAATATTTCTTTCTATTATGAGCAGTAACTATGACCGAAATTTTTGGATATTCCATACTATACGCCATTATTAATATTAATAGTAAGATTTAAAAGATTAATTGAAAAAATAAGATAAAATATTAATGTCGATCCTTAAAACTATACAAAAACCTTTATTATTTTGTAATTATCACAATACTTTTTCAATTTCAAACTGTATTTAGATCTTTTATGGAGATTATCTTTAAAGTTTTCATAATTAAAATGTTTCACCTCTCATTTTTCTAATTTTTACTATTAAAAAATCCTATTGCTTACAATTTGCAAATATTAACATTATTTTGAAGAGTAAGAAATTATTAATAGATTTTTATCAACAATATCAAATAAATCACAGTTTTTATGAGCAATATTATTCAAATTTTTTATTATACTAGCTTGGTATATTATTAGCTTCTTAGATAAAATCGAGTTACTGTCAATCTTCCTTCGTTTCCCAATTCCTTATAAAAATCAATATTTATAGGATAACACTAATTTATAATTCCTTCACATATTTTATCGATAATTTTTATCTTTAAAGTAAATTTTATATTATGAGATATTTATCATCTAGTAATATAACAGTTTTTACAAGGGGGAATCTATCAAGATTAGGATTTTTAACCAATCCTTATATTCGAAAATAGTATATATTTTTGTAGCAATCTTCTGTTAAGGCTTTAAACATATTTCCTTTAGTTTTTCATACTATTCTCCATGAAATTTCTCAACAAGATCCTCTTTATTTTATTTTCTTTCCATGATAGAACAGATCTCGATCCATTTTCATAATCTATATAATAAGGCTAGTATGGATGTGTTTATGAGGAATTGTTATAGGAATTTTAACCCTAATTCTTGCATTACTCATAATATCTGTTCCCAAACGAGAAATAAAGAAAAATACTTTACTAATCTCCCATTAATAGCAAGACTTCATTATTTAAAATACCAATTCTATTTTATTTCTCTTTATCCTTGCCTCTGAAAAAAAATAATCGTTTTATTATCGATGTTCTATTTATGCTAGAATTACCTATTATGTCTCAAAAATTTTCCCTCAAAGCTTGTTTTAGGGTATAATAATTTTTAAAATTTTATTTAAAAATTTTATACGATTAGATCTTATTTCCTTTTTCATCAAATATCTTTATTTTGTTTGTTCTAACAAACAAATTCATCTCAGTTCCCGCCTTTATATGTCTTTCCGTGTTTACGTCAAACTCAATAGATTCATCATTAATTGGACTAACAACGGCCTTAAATATACCTGCCACATAGCTTGTAACTTTAACCTTAACTTTACCTACATTTACAAACTCAGGAATCTCATTAGAATCTGATATTCTAATATCCTCAGGTCTAATTCCTATATATACAACTTGTTTTTCTATTTTTCTATTGTTTATTGGAATTATAATATTTCCTAGATTAATTGCGTTATTATTTATTTCTGCTTTAATAATGTTTATATCACCTAATAAACGTGAAACTGTTACATTTACTGGGTTATCATAGATTTCAGAAGCATTCCCCTTTTGAACCAAAATGCCATTAAAAATTACTCCTACTTGTTCAGCAATAGAGAATATATCTGCTGGATCATGAGAAACAATTATAGTTGTTAGCTTTAATTCTTTCTGGATCTTTTTTACTAAAGCCCTTGCACTATCTCTTATTTGTGCATCTAGGTTACTGAAAGGCTCGTCTAGGAGTAATAATTTAGGATTTTTTACTAAAGCCCTTGCTAAAGCAGCTCTTTGCATTTGACCTCCAGAAACTTCTCTTGGATAATGGTCTAATACATTCTTTATATTTAAGATCTCTGCAACTTCATTTACTTTTTTACTTATTTCTGCTTTAGGTACTTTTTGATTTCTTAGGGGAAATGCTATATTATCAAAAATTGTCATGTTTGGATAGAGGGCCCAGTTCTGGAAAACCATTGCTATTCCTCTATCAGCTGGATCTATTATAACTTTATTAGGTGCAGAAACCATTACATTGTCAAAATATATGTATCCATCTGTAGGTACCTCTAACCCAGCGATAAGCCTTAGAAGTGTAGTTTTTCCTCCTCCGCTAGGGCCTAGTATACCAAAAGACTCTCCATCATTTACCTCTAGAGAAACCTTGTTTGCAGCATATATTAATGCTTTTCCTTTCTTAAAAATCTTCGTGAGCTCCTTTAGGATAACTTTTGCCATTAATTATTTCCCCCTAATATTTCAATATATACATATAAATTACGGTTTAAAGACTTTAATAAAAAGATAATTAAATAATAAATTAATATTATTTATAAATATTAAAAATTTGAAATATTATGCATCAATTAATATTGCTTTATTTTTCTACAACCATAGATCCATCGTTGCTTTCAACTATGTTATAGAAAGAATTATATTTGAATTCCCTGATATATTCACTATGTATATTATTAGCAATAATTTCAGCCTTATCTTTATATGCCAATATTATTGCAGACCCCCCAAATCCTGCTCCAGTTAATCTAGCACCAAGAGCACCATATTTTACTGCCCTATTTACTATAAAGTCAAGCTCTTTACTGCTAACTTCATAGTTTTCAGCTATATCTTTGTGTGATTCTACAAGAATTTTTCCTAGCAAATCAAGATTATTTTCTTTCAGGGCATCTCTTGCAATTAATACTCTTCTATTTTCTCTTATTATATATCCCATCCTTTTCTTATATAAGCTGTTTAATTTCTCTAATTCTTTTTCTGTTATTTCCTTAGATGATTTTTTATTAAGATATTTTAAGCTTTCTTCAACAATTCTCTTCCTTTCTGTATATTCAGTTTTTGCAAGTTCTCTCTTTACACCAGTATTATAAACTATTATTGATATATCCATTGGAAATGGTATGTATTCATAGAATAAATTTTCTGTATCCAAAAAAATTGTATAACCTCTTTTCCCGAATTCTATTGCAAATTGATCTAGTATCCCAGAAGGAACGCCAACAAATTCATTTTCTGCCTTTTTTCCTATCAAAGCCATTTGGATTTTATCTAGGTTTAATTTGTATGTATAGTTTAACGCAGTAATTATTGCCAATTCAATACTTGCACTAGAGCTTAACCCAGAGCTTATAGGTAAGTTACCATATATTCTTCCATTAATACCTCCAGGTTTTAGGTTAATTTTATAAAGCGCATTGTATATACCTAATACATAATCAATCCATTTGTTTTGTTTTTTATTAACTTCACTTAAATCTAATTCTATTTCTTCATTATATGCATCAGAACGAATTTTAATTTTATTATAAGGAATATATTCAAAATAATTCCCCAAATTTATTGCCATAGGCATAACATATCCAAAAGAATAATCTGTATGCTCTCCTATTATATTTACTCTTCCAGGAGAAAATACCTTTGGCATTTTTTCACCTCAATCTACACATTTGCCTTTATATGGTTTATTAATTTTTTTGCATGTTTCCTTAAGCATTTTTGCATTTTCTTCAGGTACTCCATCATATGTGAAATCCCAAGTGCTCATTTCTATTCCCGCTGCATATTTTATTTTATCCTTATCTCTAAGTATCGGGTATATTTCTAAATGCATATGGAATATATCATGATAATTTCCCCTCAAAGGTGCTTGTATTAAAGCAAACGAATATGGCATTTCTCTGTTAAATAAGTTGTTTAAAACACTTAAGGACAATTTTAATGCATCAGCAAAATCAATAATTTGGTCTTCATTTAATTGAGTTATATATTGTAAATGATTTTTTGGATATATGTGCAATTCAAACGGCCAACTTGCATAATATGGTAAAAAAGTTATAAAGTTTTGATTTTCATAAATTACTCTAACCTTTTCTCTTGCTTCCTCTTTTATAATCTTGCAAAATATACATTCATTATATCTTTTAAAGTAATTTCTGGAATTTTGTATCATGTTTCTTATCCTTAGCGGAATAAAAGGCATAGCATAATATTGCCCGTGAGGATGTGTTAAACTAACCCCTATTTCTTCACCTTTATTTCTGAATATCATTAAATATATTATTCTCTTATCTTTGATATATTTTTCTGTTATATTTATCCATTGCTTAATGACTTTAACCAATTGCTCTATTGAAAATTCATCCAAATCTTTAATATCATGAATAGGTGTTTCTATAATAACCCCACATTCCCCATTAGCTTTTGTTTTTCTATAGAATCCTTTGCTCTTTACATCTTCAGATTCAAAGCTTAGGACTGCAAATTTATTTAGTAAAACTAACGTATCCCATCCATATCCAGTTTCTTCTGCTCCGGGACAAAATGGACAGTAATTCGTTGGTCTCCATCTCCTTTCCCTCCTTACAGAAGATACCATAATCCATTGGCCAGTTATTGGATTATATCTAAGCTCTCTCAAGTCTCTCGCCATGATATATGCAATAATTTGTTCTAATATATATTAATTCTATGGGAAATGAAAGAAGTTTAGGATTATGGTTGAGAATAAATGAATTAAGAGTAAATGAAAGAACTCTATATAGTTATATAAAAGAGTTTTAGAGGATATAACGTTATAAAAATGTTAGATATAAAATAGGGAAATTTGAGTTTGTATACAACAAAAAAGTCTAAAATAAAATGTCAAAGAAATTAATATAATTTAATCTATGGTATTTAATGATCTGTTTAATGATAATAGTATTGTATAGAAAATTAGGATTTGATAATTGATTACTAATAGTTGAATTTAAACAATCTTTTATTATTTATATTATTGGTGTTATTAATAAAGCCTTTGATATAGCATATAAGTTAAAAATAATAATTTATAAAACATATATTTAATAGATTTATATAATTAATAACAAATATTAGGGGGATTTTAATATTATAATAAGTTTCTGATGTTTTATAAAGTTAATATTTTAATTTTTTTATATAATTATGAAAACTTAAAAACTTTAAATTACATAGTAATAAGCAGAAAAAAAAGTATGAGAAGGTGTATTCCTTTTGAAAGACAGAGGAAAAGGTATAAGTAAAGGGGCATTGTACGGGATAATTGGTATAGTAATTGTTGTAATAGTTTTGGGAGGTGTCGCAGCTTACTATGCAACTAAAAAGCCAGTTACAACGACAGTCCCTACTGTAACAACAGTCACAACATCAGTCCCAACGGTTAGCACAACAACAGTTACCACATCAGTTCCAACAACAGTATCAACAACAACAGCTCCAGTAACGACCGTTTCATTTTTAAATTGGTGGGGTCCTGAAGATCCTCCAGGTTTAGAATGGATAGCAAGTAACTTCTCTAAAGAATATCCTGGATATACTGTATCTTATACATCAGTACCTGGTGCAGGAGGAACAGTAGCACAATTCGTTATATTAGGTATGATAGAAGCAGACAAACCACCTAATTCGTTCCAAGCTCATTATTCTCCAGTTATGTGGTCATATGTAGAAGTAATGCCGCAATTAGCCAAGGACTTCGTTAACTTTACTCCAATTGCACAACAGACAGGATTTTATAATTTAGCTGTTAAAGAGGGATTATTGGCAGGCATGTTTAATGGAACAATGTTCTCATTACCAGTTGAAGCACATAGAGCTATATTATTGTATTATAATCCTCAATTATTAAGAAAATATAATATATCATATCCAATTATGACCGTGCAACAATTGGTAAATGATACAGAATACTTAGCATCTAAAGGTGTAACAAATATATGGGTCGTTCCAGGTGGCGATGGTGGTTGGGATCAGTTGAATTTATGGGAAAACATACTATTAGGATTAGCCTCTGAGGAATATGGACCTAATGGTGGAGCAAAGATTCTAAATGAAATAATGTATGGTGTTATTAACTTAAGTGATCCTAATATACAATCATTGATAAATCAAACCGATTATGACTTTTTGTTGCTTACAAAATATGACTATTCTGGATGGCAAACTGGAACTTGGTCTTCTGGGCTAGCTAATATAATTAATGGAAATGCTTTCTTCCAGACAAATGGTAATTGGGTCACAGAATACGCATATATATGGTATCATGTTAATGCCTATGCGCCTGTACCTCCATACACAAATTGGACAAATGTAACACTTATGGAGCAACCATTCCCCGGAACTTGGGGTAACTATGTAGTTAATGAGGATTCAATAGCTGTACCATCAGTTTATAATCCAGCAGAACAATTAGCTATAACATTTGCAAAATTCTGGGATTCATATAATGGAATGGAGATATGGACGTCTAGCGGAAAAGGTGTAGAAGTTTGGAGCAACGGTACAGATTTCTATCCTACAACAGCGCAATGGTATGATTACGTAACATTCAAGAATATTTCAGCAACAGATCCAGCTGCATTCACTATATCTCCGAGCGACGAATCTTTGTTTACAGATACTTTCTCTGCTATGATATCACAGGCATTAGCATTACAAAATGGTGGAACTGCTTATATTTCAACATTTAACTCACAATTCGCTTCAATAATGCATCAACAATGCAGCGAGTGGCAAACAGCAGCACAGAATGGCTTTGGATTCTTAGGTATGAAAGGTTCACCATTTGCAGATTACTTGCCTCCATGGGTTAACCCAACAACTTATACATATATGTCAAACTATACATGCCCCTCATATACTTGGTAAATTTTTTATTTTTTAAATTTTTTTTATTATAAATAGGTTTATAGCTTGGCTTATACAAAACTTGATATAGGGGAGAATTATTATGAAGAAACAGGCATACCTAATGGTAATACCGACACTATTTTTTTCTGGACTATTATTAGTTACAGTAGTGTGGAATTTATGGCTGTCTTTTCAAAATTGGTCAATACTTGTTCATAAGCCAAAGTTTGTAGGATTATCTACCTATCAGTTTTTGTTTTCCCAATATTTCTTTAAAATTTCTACAACACATACAATAGTATTTACAATAGGTTTGATAGCTATAGGAAATTTATTAGGTTTATTTATAGCTGGGCTTCTTTATTTTATACCAAGCAATGTACAAAGATCTATTTATCTTTCAATTTTTATATACCCTTTAGCAATAGCAAGTTCAACAAGCGCATTGATATGGGAATGGCTTTTAAATCCAACTATTGGGATTGATTGGTTATTGAAATTAATGCACTTACCAGCCCCCTATTGGCTTGGTACGCCTAATATGTCTTTGCTTTCTATGGTTATGATTGAAATATGGGCATATACCGGTTTAGCTGCTCTATTCTATTTAGCAGCATTTATGGGCATTGATAAATCCATTATAGAGGCAGCTAAATTAGATAAAGCTGGTAATTTTAAAATACTATTTAGAATTTTAATACCAAATTCTATGAATGGATTTATAATTTCAACTGCATTACTATTTTTGTTTTCATTTAGATTGTTTACAATTCCATTTGTATTAGGAGGTTCCGCAACTTCACCGACTTTAATGACTTATGTTATGTATGTCTATAATTTGTTTATATCAGAATATTTCTCTGCATCAGCAGCAATGGCAATAATTGTTACAATTATAGCAGCAGCAGTTATACTTCCATTTGCTATATTTGGCCTAATGAAATGGGTATTTAAGAGGTGAGAGAAATGGGTTCTGAAATTGGTGATAAAAAGTATAAAAGTGAAAATTACTATTTTAGAGTTATTAAATATGCAATACTACAATTAGTAGCTGCAGCATTAGTAATCTTATGGTTAATACCCTTATATGCATTATTCATAGGAGGACTAAAATCCAATATAGCTGCAGCATCTACTCCAGCATTATTACCACCATCAAAACCAAGCGGAGAAGCATTTTATTTTGTGTGGCATGGCTTTGGAGGTATATATGGTTTAATAGGATTAGAATATCCTTTAATTAGGGAAGCATTAATTGCTTTACCTGTTGCTGCACTTGCTACATTATTAGGGACTATGGGAGCATATTTCTTCTACATAATAATGGATAGACATTATATTTTAAGTACTATAGGATTTGCAATTATATCTCTTGCAACATATTTACCAATTGAAACAACTACTGTTCCATTAATTCAGATAGTTTCAAGCTTACATATATATAATACATATTATGGAGTAATCTTTGCTTATTTTATGTTCTACACTCCAATGGCAGCTCTATTAATGTCAATATTTATGCCATCAATTCCAAAGTATTTATTGGAAGCAGCAAAGATTGATGGAAGTAATGATTGGATAGTTTTTTGGAAAGTTATGATGCCGTTATTAGTTCCAGGATTTTTATCAACATTCATATTCACATTTCTAGAAATATGGAATAATTTCTTTATACCAATTCTATTAGTTTCAAATCCAAATTTGATGCTTTTATCTATTGGAGTTAGGCAATATGCAGGAGGTTATGCAATAATTTATAATAGATCTTTCGCAGCAGGTGTCATAGGATCAATAGTTCCCTTGGTAATTTTTATATTATTAGGTAGGTATTTTATAAGAGGTTTAGCAGCTTTAGGAGGAGGAGCTAAAGGTATATAGTTTATTCATTTCACAAAATTTATTTAAATTTTTTATTTTAATTATAATAAATAATATATAATGATTTCTTGTTAATTTATTTAATTTAAAACCTATTTTAATTACCACATATACAATCTACACAAAAACAATAATTCGAATTTCCTGTTTCCCTATTTCTCTTCCTTTTTTGTCTTCGAGTTAAGAAAGATAAATAAATGAAGATAATATAGGAAATATTGTTAAAATCAGTCATATAAAATATTACTAGGTCATCCTAGTTGTAGTATCGATTTCTTCTGCAAGCAAGGTTTTTGTTTGTTAAATGCCATAACATCAGAATCAGAATTGAATTTTTATAAATATGTTGCAACATTAACTCCAATAAAAAAACCCATGGCCTATCGCTGGACAAACAAATCATTGTGAACAAATCCCAATAGCTAGTAGTGATGAAAATAAAGGCGATAGATCACAAACAAATGAACACTAAGGTAATCTTTTAGGGAAGTAGGTCATTTGATTTTAACATATTTTTCTCTTTTTATCATTTTTTACTTCCTTAGAAGTAGAGATAAAAAATACCATAACTAAAAATTCCAGTTATAGTTTAATTTGAAAGCATTATTTTGATATGCGATGTTTTCCCTGAACATCACATATAAAAAGACATAAATTATTTTATAAAAATACTTTATTATGAGTGAAAAAATGAAAGTATTGGTATTGGGTTTAGACGGGCTATCACCTCAAATATTAAAAAATGCATTAAAAAAAGTTGATTTACCAAATCTAGAAAAAATTATTAAAAAAGGAGAAACCCATAGCTTATTATCAATACCACCTGTTACACCAATTGAATGGACAAGTATAGCAACTGGTGTAAACCCTGCTAAGCATGGGATATGGGGTTTTACTAAATTAATAAAGATCATTGATGAAAGAAAAGATGCAAATGAAAAAAGTTATAAAAAAATTACTGCTAAATGGAGATACTATACAAGCAAAGATGTTAGGTTTCCTCGTTTTTTTGAAATTTCATCATTTAAAAGAAAAAATACTTTAGTAATAAACTATCCATTAACTTGGCCAATAGAAGGAAATTGGAATACAGCAAATTCTGATATAATAAGTGATACACTTATCTCGCCTAGAGTAGAAACCAATAGGGATGATTTGAAAAAATTTTTGAAATATTTTGATCCTGGATTAAATCCTTATGATAAAACAATCTCATATATAAAAGGATTTGAAAAAATTATTGAAGAGAAAAGTTATGAGTTATATACAATCATTTTACCCTTCCCTGATCAAGCTTTTCATAAGGATCCCGATGAGGTATTAAATATTAGAAAAAGGTCAAGAAATATATGGGAAGAAATAGATTCTCTATTAGCCTTTTTTTTAAATTTTGATAACATATTTATTGTATCAGATCATGGTTTAGCAGCTTATAGAAAATATGCAAATCCTCTTGTGCCCATATTATATGGTAATGGATATGAAAAAAACATGTTTACAATTGCATATACAATAGTTGATAAGCTTTCCCTCTATTTAAAAATTCCTTTTAGATTAATAATAAAAAAGACATTAATAAGAAAATATTTTAATTTTTTGAGGTACAGAAATGAATTATATAAGTTAAATCAAATAGAAGCATTTACTGGTTATGAAAGCGAAATAGAAAAGATTGGCTTTAGCCATGATATGCATGATCCAGCCGATGTATGGACTACCTATTTTTTAAATGATGAAATTAGAGATGAAATAATAAAAATAATAAAAAATGATGAAGTGAGCAAATATGTTGATATTAAAAAATGTGAGGAATTGTTCAATGGTATTTATTTTCCTGATTTCCCATCAGCTCTATTTATTCCTAAATTTTTTAATGACACATATCTTGACTTTTCTAGATATCCATTCTCTCTATCAAGGCTTAGATTAGATTTAAGAACAAATCATCATATATATGGTACATTTATAGCATATGGAAGGGGTATTAAAGAAAAAGGCAAAATCAATTTATCATCACCATTAACTAATTATGATGTTTCTCCAACAGTATTGAGTTCTTTAGGATTGCAAATACCAAGAGGTATAGATGGTAAAGGAATTATAGAACCCATAGGTAATCCTTTTCCTTACGATATAGCTATGAGAATTAAAAAAATATAATATAAATTAAAAATCATTTCCTGATAATTTTTACGATGTAAAAATATTCTTTTTCTCTTAGAGACCCCATCCAAAGAAAGACGCGGTTAATTTACATTAATATAAACAACTATTAAATTATTTTAATGTCTTCTCTTTTCTTACTTTTACTCCCCTCTTCTCTTTCTTTCCTACTTAAACCTTTATTAACAAACCTTTTCTTTATTAACAAACCTAGCTTCTTTAATTTTCCGAATATAAAAATCAAGATTATGTTGGTAACAAATAATTTCTACATCTTTACCTAAAACTCTAGCTTTCTCTTCATCAATGCTGAGTTTATAATTTAGCTATAATCTTAGTCATAGCTTTACTCCTTAAGATATCTACTTTTCTTAAATTTCTAAATCAAGCCTTTGTGAATAGATGACATCTTTATAGTAATCTAATGCTAATTTTAATTATAATCAGTATTCTCTTAATATTCTATAAATTCTACGATATAATATCTCTAAACAAGCAATTTTGTTTTGAAATAACCACACTAAATCAATCTTTTAGCATAACATAAGAATTAACTCTATAAGAAATATAGAGAAACTCATAGTTAATGTACTTACGATTCCCTTTGATTGACTATGCTTTGCATAGCTTAATCTCTTGATAAGTTAATTAATAATGTTTAAAATTTTATCAAGCCTTTGAAGAAGGTAGTTCTATTGTTAGTTTGTAGGTTATCATTAAGATAATTTTTAATTATAATATAAAATGCGGCGGCCGGGATTTGAACCCGGGACCTCTGGCTTGGAAGGCCAGCGTCCTAATCCAGGCTAGACTACCGCCGCCCAATTATATTGATTAGATTACCTCTTTTTATTTTTACTGTTTTACCTAGCTATTTTATAAATTATTTCGAGTATTTTAAAAAATTATTGCTTTTGTTGATTATCTAATATATAGTACTATTCTGACATACTTCCCCACGCTAAGGAATTCCCTTAGGGTTTATTGGTTTGTGGTTTATAGCTTTCATCTTCATCATCTCATAGCTAGTGGAGGGGATTCACTCAGCTCCATTTGTCTAGCAGCATATAATGGTTGGATCTTCATTATATTACTTCTATCCATTTGGGGGCGTTACCCTCAATTCCACTTCATCGAGACTCAGGGAGATATGTTTTATATAGGGACACTGGAACAAACCGCGTTGAACTCACCATGAGGGTAATTTTCCCCAAAACTGTATTGCCTTTCATTTTAAAGTATTCGGGCAGTCAAAAAACTTTACCCCACCATGAATAGAGAGACTTGTTGTTTTTTATCACTGTTAAGAAAGTATGGAAACCAATAGAGGGATTAGAGAGTTTAGAAAAAAGTTTTCAGAATTATACAACAAAACATAAGGAAAAGATACTAATATTAGTGTTATCCCCTCAAGTAAATAGAATGTGTGAAGAGGATATAGTAAAAAACCAGTAAAACAAATAATAGCATTGAATCAAGAAAATTGATAACTCTTGACCCATTTTTATTCTGCTAAACTAATAAACTCTATATCACAATTCAACTATATCGTATGAGTACAATTGGCGATGTAAAAATCTATATTGAATTTGATGGGGAATATGTACAACTAATAACAAAAGACATTAGAAAGAGGAGCAAATGAAGTTCAGACTAATCGTTTATAGAAAGGAGAAGATAATATAAACAAGTACTTTGCCAGGGGCCACAACTGATTTACCAAAGGATCAAGTATAAGATCTATGTAACAAAGTAAGAAATCCCATAGAGGCATCTTAATGAAATCAAGTCATTTCTTTTGTTTACCAGCAACTAAGTATGTTTAGAACTCTAGTATTTCTGTATAGTAATGCTTATCTATTTCATATTCACCATATACAAAGAGAAGATCTTGTCTACTCATTTATTTATTGATAGCATATTTAATGAAATATTGTTTAGTTAAAGATTAAATTAAGTTTATTAACTATATAGGTTTATTTTTAAGGAAGGTAGATTTTGTGTTACCGATTCAGATGGAGCTTTGGGGTTTCTAGTACCTTCATGATATACCTTTATTCTCCCCTTGGGATGCTTACATACTTCTACTCATACCTCTTATTAAGGCATCGGCTATGTTCACGGATGCATTCACTTCTTCTTTCACGGAAACATCCCATTTATATTTGCAAGCCTATTTATATATGGATAAAATAAATATGTGTGCAATTATTCCAGTCTTTGAAATTATAGTAAATTATATTTATGGTATTCTTTATTGTTTGTGAAAATTCTGGATAATTAAAGTAGATAACTGCTATAGCCCTTATAGTTGCCATAAACAATAATAACATCTGATAAGAATGGCTTATATATAAATTAGAAACAAAGGTTTGATTACCAACAACTGTTAAAGTTGACTTTAGTGCTGGTATATTCCATAGTGATGACATTAGCGCAATTACTTAGTAAATTGGGTATGCGAATCATGGCTTAATTCCTCTCTATTCTCTCCTTAGATGTTACTTTATGATTGAAAGTCCTTTGAACTGCAAGAATAATAACAAAAACAAGTCTTAACATGATATAAGAGTTCATGTAAAAACATATCAATTTAACAGAATTATTTAGGCTTAGAATTTAATATATAGAGTCAACCAAAATCACCTCTCTTCTGGGTGACTAGATGTAAAATATCAAAGCATGGACGATTTCTGCGATTGGATTGAGTTACACTTTCTAAAAATATACAAAAGTATGAACACACTATTTGATTTTACTATGTTTTAATATAATCAATATAAATAAAATTATTATAAATTAATAAATTTAGCAAGGATTATAGATAATGCATTATTATTAAATAAATTAAGTATTGATTTCATTTATTATTATTTCAAAAATTCTTATTCATGTCTCATGAATGACACAACCTTGATTTACAATAAAAAATTTATATAACAAGTCATAAATTTGTAGGATTATGTTTCTTCTAAGGAACTGATATCAAATCTTTATTTCCGTCTTTTTCCTTGAAATATTGTTTTGATATTAATTTATTATAATTAGTTTTTTAATGCTATCAAAAAATTTTTGATTTATAGAATTTCAAATTATAAAAAACTTTTAAATTTTTATAATAGTTATTATAGTAGGATTAAAAATGGAAATCTTCATGATAGGACCTGCAGATATTAATGGAAAATTAGGGGGAAGTGGAATTCATAATGCAGAAATAATAATTAGATTACCACATTTAGGTTTTAGAGTTATTTATTCTCCATATCCTTCTACATTATTTTGGGCTTTAAACGATGAAGCCTTAGTTGATTCATTACGTAAAACATTAAGAATTATGGAACAAAACAAAGTTATTATTCCTAGCATAGTTTTTTCCTATTTGGAAGAAAAAAATAAAATATTAAAAAGGCTTAATATTGAATCTAATTCCTTTAGCAAAGCTGAAGAATTTATTAAAGAAAAATTAAAATATATTCATTATAAGAACTTTCCTCAATTAAGAGATGAAGAAATAAAAATTATGAAAAATATTATAAGTGATGTAGGTGATGTTCAATATATAATGAATCTTGTTGCTGAAGTTCCATCAGAATTTATTTATTTTGCTAAGATTTTTAAAAAACGTATTTATAATATAATTCACCATAATCCTTTTAACTGGTATATGGCGTTACGTAAAACTGCATCTATGTTTTATACGAATTCTATATCCAATATTAGAAATATGGTTGGATTAAGTCTTTTTTCTCCCTATTCTAGCATTAAATATTATTATGATAAATTAATTAGCCTAAATTTACCTATAAATTTTATATGGATTAATCCTGCTTCATATTTTCAATTTAGAAATTCCATGAATTTAAATAAAAACATAAAAAATTACTTTATTTACCCAGCTAATGCAATTGATCCTCTAGCTTTATCAAATGAAAGCTATGATAAAGAGAATTATTTTGTTTATGCAGGTCATCTAGATATTTTTAAGGGTTTATATGATATGCCTTATATATTAAAAGAATTAAAAAATAAAATCGATGATTATATTGTTTTTGTTGGTCATTCTTCTAATGAAACAACTAAATATATAAATAAATTGAAGAAAATATACCCTAAAATTAAATTTTTAGGTTTTTTAAAAAATAAAGAAGAACTATTTAAAATATATTCAAAGGCAAAGGGTCTTATTTACCCAACACATATAGATGGCTATTCTTTGGTGATACTTGAATCTCTAGGAGTTAAAACACCAGTTATTACTTATGGAATTCCTGAATTGGTTTATTTATATAGAAATATTAAACCTGTTAGGATTGTAAACGAGTTTGATTTTAAATCATTTGCAAACGAAATAATTAAGCTTTCAAAAACAGATAATACAAGAGATCTTTTTGATAATACTGAAAGTTTTATAAGAATTCATAGCTCATGGGATAATGTCGCTAAACAATATGCAAAGATATTTAAAGAAACTATGAAATAAAAGAAATAAAGTTAATAAATATCTGCAATTCTTTAGAAAGCTTTATCAAATTATTATTTAATTCTTTTTTTTTTACTCTATCAAAATGAACTTCTTCTAAACATCCCCAATCAATAAGTTTTGATAGTTTTCTATTAAATTTATTTTTATAAATATTTGTTTTAATCATTATTTGATTTATATCCATAATCCCTTCATTCTTTTTTATTGTATATAGGATTAGTTTATCTTCATCATCAAGATATTTATTAATCTTTTCTGTCATATTTTTTATGAATAAACTAAGTGTTGAAGGTAAATTCTTATTAAATACAAAAAAAGATGATTTTGCAAGATTTATAAATATGTTAAATAGGCTAGTACCAGATAAAATTGAACGTAATAGAGCAAATTTTAATATTCTCCATTGAGAAATAGGTAATTTTAGTTGTTTACTATCAAGATTTAAAGCCCATATGTTGGCTAAATAACCTAATGCTAATTTCTCGCAAAACACATTTGATGATTTTTCACAATTATTTTGAAATTTTTTAAAAAAAGAAATATCTGTTTGAAAAGATTGATAATTTGCTAAAAAAGTAGATGACGTATTTGTATTGTATAATTGTTCATAGCTATTTTGATTTTTTAATACATTTTTATTAGTATGTACTCTATAATATGTTAACCTTTTACTTGTATAGAATAAAAGACCTTCACTAAATGATGATATTACCATAATAACCGTATCAAACGAATTCCCTTTTAGACCTTTAATATTTTCAGCTATATTTCTATTTACAGCAATGGAACTATTATTGAAATGAATTTCATATTTTGCAATAATTTTTTCCCATCTAGGGTCATCACTTTTCATTATTATGTTAAATGAAGGTTTAACGGCATATAATTTTCTATCTATTATATTATTTTCATCAATTACATCAAAATTATTACTTATATATATATTAGGTTTTTATTTTTTGAAAGCTTTTATATATATACATTAGCCTTTCTGGTTTATACGTATCATCTTCCAAAAAGGTTATTATATCTCCTTTAGATTCATCTATACCTAAACTAAGTTTTTCTCCTAATGTATTGTTCTCTTCTGTTACTATATTTTTCCAATTATTTCTTTCTATTATTTTATCAGATAATTGATCTTCAAAATTTTTTACAACAATTACTTCAAACTTATCCTTATCTAAGGTTTGTTTTTCTAAACTTTGCAAAGCATATGGTAAATATTTCTTTCTATTATGAGCAGTAACTATGACTGAGATGAATTGATTGTTCATTAGCAGTTCCCTTATTTTGTAATATAAAAACTAGTATTTATATAATTAGTATGGCTAAAAAATTGAATAAAATTATAAGTATTAATTCTGTTAAGGTTGTTACTATTTTGCAGTATTAATATTGTTTAAATTTATTAAATAATAAACCCAAATATATCAAAGAAGAGTATATAATGTAATAATTTAAAAAAATGCCTTTTTTCCTTATAATTATACTATTTAAATGATCAAAAATAAATCTTTTTAAAACTTTGTAAACTATATATGAATTATGATCTATAACTTAAAAACTAAATTATTTTTATTTAGTTATCCTTTTCTACCTTTAAAGAATAATATTCACTTTTCAATATATTTAAAGCATTTTCTGTCTCATAAAAATTAATATCAATAAACTTTTTTGTATTATCAAAATTAAGAGAAGAATCTATAGGCCTTTTAGCTTTCCATTTCATTTCATTTATATATGTTTTTCTAATTAAATCAGTATCAAAACCCATTTTCTCTGCTAGTTTTACGGCAAATTCGTATCTGCTTAACCTTTCACCTCCAACATGAAAAACCCCTATTAATCTCTTTTCTGCTATTTCTATCAACGCTTTGGCTAAAAGAGTTGTATTCGTCGGTGATGTGAACTGATCAACTACAGCCTTTATCTCTTCTCCATTTTTTAATTTATTTATTAAATACATTGCAAAATTTGATCTTCCAATACCTATACCATAAATAGTACTAGTTCTAACTATGGCGTAATTAGTTAAAGTCTTTACCGAACTTTCTCCTAATAACTTTGTTAATCCATAATAATTTATTGGATTTGGTGTTTCATTTTCTTTATAATTACCTTTTTGACCATCAAATACATAGTCTGTTGATAAATAGATCATGTGTATATTGAATGCGTTTGAAACCTTCACTATATTTAATGTTGATAAATAATTAGAATTAAAACATTTTTCTTTTTCTACTTCACAGTTATCAACATCTCCCATACCTGCTATATGTATAATTGCATCAGGTTTTTCTTTTATTATTATATCTTGGGTTAACATTTTATTGGTTAAATCCGCTTTAATTAATTTAATTTTTAAATCAGGAATTTTTTCATGATATATCCCAACTATTTCATGATTTTTTTCAATACCCTCAATGACCGTTTTATAGCCTGGTAAGCTTGTTATTCCTGTTATTAATAATTTCATTACCATTTCACCTTCCAAGGTGTTTTATTTAATACTTTTTCATTGATTAATGGTTTCCACCACCATTCATTACTTACATACCATCTAACTGTTAGCTCTATTCCTTTTTCAAAATTATATTTTGGATACCAATTAATCGATTTTTTAATTTTCTCAGATATTGTTTTATACCTCTTATCATGTCCAGGCCTATCTTCTACAAATTCAATAAGTCCTTCATCCTTATTTAATAATTTTAAAATCTTTTTTACTACTTCAATATTTTTCACTACATCATTGCTAGATACGTTATAGATCTCACCATATTTATTGCTTTTTTTACTAATCTCATATATTGCATTACATGTATCTATAACAAAAGTCCATTGCCTTTCTTGATTTCCATCTCCATATAATGGAATCTTTTGATCGTTTAATGCCTTTATAATAGTTTTGGGAATAAGCTTTTCTGGGAATTGATAATATCCATAATTATTTGATGGTCTCAATATAATTGCATTAATATCATAAGTTCTATTGTAAGAAAGAATAAATAAGTCTGCTGAAGCTTTTGCTGCAGAATATGGGCTTGAAGGTTTCAATGGGAAATTCTCGTCTGCTTCACTATTAAATAGATCCCCATATACTTCATCAGTTGAAATATGAATTAACTTTATTTCATTTTTTCTTTTGCTTTCTCTAATTATTTCTAAAATATTAAAAACTCCAATCAAATTGCTATGCAAAAATGGCTCTGGATTTGATATACTTCTATCAACATGAGTCTCAGCAGCAAAATTTATTATTATATCTATGTTTTCAATTAATTTTTTCATAATATTTTTATTGGCTATATCTGCATTAATTAGTTCATATTTTCCTTCTAATCCCTTTAAATTGTTAATATTTGATCCTATTCCCATATAATCAACTATTGTTATTAAATTATTTTCTTCTTTATAATTTTCCAATAAATATCTAACAAAATTGCTCCCTATAAATCCTAATCCACCAGTTATTAAGTATCTCATTAAATTTCACCTATAGCTCAATTTCAGAATAATCACTAACATGTAACTTAATAACTTTCCTTGAATTTTCTTTTATTTTAGAATTTCTTCCTATTAGGCTATCTTCAATCCTTTTAACGTTTTCTATAATTGTATTGTCTAATATTATACTGTTTTCAATTTCAGAATTAACAATTTTTACGTTATTTCCTACGCTAGTATAAGATCCAATAAATGAATTTCTTATCTCTGAATTTTTTCCAATAATTAGTGGACCCCTTATTATTGAATTTTCTATAATTGTTTTTTCATCAATTTCTACTCTTCCCCCAATGTTTGAATTTGTTATAATAGCCGAATTGCTAATTTTCTTTTGAATTTTTTCATCTAAAATTAATTGGTTTGCTAAAATTATATCATCTTTTTTCCCAGTATCTAGCCACCATCCATCAACTATGCTAAAACCCAATTTGTATCCTTTTTTTAACATTGTTGATAAAGCATCTGTTATTTCCAATTCTCCTCTTTTACTTGGCTTTAATCCCTTTATGATATTAAAAATCGATGGCTTTAAAAAATAGATACCTGTTAAGGCTAGTTTGCTTATGAATTCCTTTGGCTTTTCTATTAGATCTATTATTTTATTATCCTTTACTATTGCAACTCCAAAGCTTCTTGGATCATCAACTTCCTTTAGCAATACCATTGCATCATAATCATTTTCCTCAAATTCTTTTCTATATTTAGATATACCATATTGCAATAAATTATCTCCTAAATATACAATAAAAGGCTCTTCGTTAACAAATTCTTCTGCCATTAAAACTGCATGGGCAATCCCTAATGCTTCACCTTGATAAATATATGTTATATTTGCATTAAATTGTTTTCCATCCTTATAATAATTTACGACGCTTTCTGGATATGTATTACCTAAAACAATTGCTATATCTTTTATCCCTGCATTTAATAAATCATCTAAAACATGATGGCTAATTGGTTTGTTAGCAATTGGAATTAATTGCTTAGGACCGCTAAATGTTAATGGTCTTAGCCTAGTTCCTTTACCGCCATGAAGAATTATGCCTTTCATCTTTTTTCACTTCGTTCATTTTCTAAAAATTGTTTTAAAGTTGGCCATGAGCTATCCTTTTTTGATAATATTGGTTCTTTTATTGGCCAATCTATATTTATATCTTTATCATTCCATATTATTCCCCCTTCATTTTCTGGAGAATAAAAATTGTCAACCAAATAAACTACTATAGCTTCATCGCTTAAAACTTCAAATCCATGAGCAAAACCTCTTGGTATGTAAAGCATTTCCTTATTTTTATCAGATAAAATTGCAGAAACATATTTTTTAAATGTTTTTGAATCAGGCCTTATATCTACAGCAACATCAAAGATCTCTCCTTTAATAACTCTAACGATTTTTGCCTGAGCAAATTTACCTTTTTGAAAATGAAGACCTCTTAGAACCCCTTTTCTTGAATATGATTGATTTTCTTGAATAACATTAAAATCAAGATTGCTAAAAGATCTTTTCTCAAAGGTTTCCATAAAATATCCTCTATTATCTTCAAATACTTTAGGTCTTATTATATAAACGTTATCAACACTTGTTTTAATAAATTCAAAGGGCATGCTGCACCACAATTAATTTGTGTTATAAAATATATATTTATTTGTTTTCACAATGCAAAATGGGGGTATGATGAAAAATATTATTAATGTTATGCTAATCTCTATATTATATTCAAGATCATTCCTATTATTAATGATAACTCTTTCTATACCTGTTGCATTATCAAGCTCATTAATATCTGTACCTTACTCAATTTCTTATTCAACACATTTAATTCAGACTACAAACCTAAACATTTCAATGGAACTATATAAATTTAATAACAAAAATATCATGATTTTTGGATCAAAAAATGAAAGCTATCTTTTAAGCTATTTGAATTTAAATATTATAACTGGAAAAGAAGGTGTATTGATTAGCGGCAATTTGAATAAAGAGGTTAATTCAACGATTTCTCTATGCTTAAATGATGGGTGCAAAGCATACAATATTTCTGGTATAATAACTTCCCCATATAATATTACATTAATAATATTACCATTTAATTTTAATGCAACTCAAATATCATTAACCAATAATGGAGTTAACCTTGCATTAATTGGATCTAGCCTATCATTAATAAAATTGGTTTTGTTGCTGTCTATAATAATTTTAATTTTTTCAATACCCGCCCAAGTATTTTCATATGAAAAAATGGTAAATAATATGGAATCAACATTTGCTAATCTAAAGACCATGGGCTTATCAAAAAATAATATAATTTTTTACTTTATAATATCATCTTTAATAGTATCATCATTAATAATTTTATATGGAATTTCTTTAGGCATATTTATTTATCAATTAGGTCTCTTCTTTCTCTCTAGATTAAACCTTGTTTTGCCTTATGGTATCCCAGACCCATTAATTATTAGTCTATTATTTTTTATCTCAATATTAACCTCACTTTTATCATCTCTAATCTCAATAGGTGAAAGAATTGATAAGATATCAATTTAACAAGGCTACATATCTTTTCCTAATATTAGTGTTTACTTCAATAGTTACATCATCTCTAATAATATCAGGGGAAATTATGGGGGTTTATAATTTATATAACATAATACAATCATTAGGAGGTAAGAACAGCTTAATAATAACAGGATATTCAGTTTCTCCATATACTTCATTAATAAATAAAAATGATTTGTTAAATAAACTAAGAAATACAAGCGGTATAGAAAATATTACTTTTTTAGTTATTTCCCTTGGTTATGTTAATGGAAAAGATGTTGCATTTATAGGAAATAATAATGTTAGTGATGCGTATTGTGCATATCCTAGTTATTATGTTAAAAATGAACTCAACTTAAAGATAAACCAAACAATTCTTGTTTATCCAGCATTATCTAATTTTCCTATTATACTTAAGGTTTGTAATTTTTCAAATCTTTATCCATGGGCTATTTCTGTTAATATAAATACTGCATACTTAATTCATGGAGGAGGGATTAATTATGGTTTGGCATCTCTTGCAATAATAGATTTTAAAAATTCATCCTATAAACTATCAGCTATGAAATCTTTAAGCCTAACTCCTGTCCAAAAATCTTTAATAAACACTGCTTTAATATTAGTTCAGAATAACCAAGGCGAAAAGATGCTTTTTAATGAAGCATCTCAAGCATATTTTAACAAACTTGGAATACCTAAAATAGCATTTTTATCTCTTGCAATAGCATCAGCATTAATAATTTCGATAGCCTCTTATACTATTGGCCTTATTTTTAACTTAATAGATAAGGATAGGATAGAAATATTAAATAACTATGGTATATCAAAGATGAAAATCATGTTTAATTCAATTGCCATAAGCCTTTTATTATTGCTAATTTCTTTTATTATATCTCTATTTATTTTTAATAAAATAAAGTATTTATTATCAACAAATTTATTAGGTCTTCCATTAATACCCTCAATAAACATTTATATTATGTTATCAACGTTAATATCAATAATGGTAATCTCTACTATAAGTATTATTATCAACAATGGTGATTATAATGAATAATAAAAATAAAAGAAAGGATACATATTATTATTTATTATTAATAATTTCTCTAGCTATATTTATCAGATTATTACCTTTATTTATTTTAAGAGAACCCCTATCAACAGATGTTTGGCCATTAATAAGAGAAACAAACATAATAGTAAGCAATAGTAATGTCAGGATATGGAATAATTCAGCTTTAGGAGGATATAATAATAGAATTCCTGGAGTATTGCTCTTTGCATCAGTTGTATCGAAAGCAACAGGAATTTCTCCGTTTTATGTATATTCCGTAATCAATTCATTGATTATAGGTGAATCAATGTTGCTTTTTTATTTATTTATAAAGAAACTAGGAGGTAATGGATTAATATCAATATCTTTTACTTTTTTCTCTGGACCATTTCTCATATTTACATCATCATTATTAAAAGAAGTGTTTGCTTATCCCTTCTTTTTTGCAATTCTTTTACTATCATATTTTGCTAAAAATATTAAAGATTTAATCTTAATTTCATTAACATCGATTACATTAGTTATAACACATCCGTTACCAACAATTTTTCTTGTATCAACCTTATTATTAATCCCTATCCTAAAATTTAGCATAAAATATATTTATGGTAATAGAAAGGAATTATTATTAAAATATAGAAATAATGATAAGTTCTTATTAATTACATCTCTAATCTTGGCACTTTCTTTTTTAATATATTATATTTCTTATGGAGTTTATGGAGTTAAAGGATATTTAGTAAACTCTATTACTCCAACTTTCTCATTTTATATAATTTTAATAGTTTTTACTTATATATTCTTTATGCCAAAGTATCATATATATTTTAAAAGCTACTACTATTTTTTATTAATTTTTCTTGGATTATCTATACTTTACATCTCAACCTTTAATTTCATAGTTCTGTCAAACAAAAAATATGATTGGCAAATAGCGCTTATAGGTTTACCATTAATACTTTTAATACCTTTGTGGACTGAGTTTGAGTTTTTTAAACCAAAAGATCATTTAGTAGTTTCTTCCCTCTTTTTGGTATTTACCTCATCATTTCTATATGCAATAATTTCAAATACTGCTTTGCAATTAATTTCATATAGGTTTGTAAACTATATAATAATAGGAGGAGGCATTGTTTCAGGTCTATTATTTAACACAATACCTAAAAGGAGATCCTTAATTTTTTCTGAAATAATTCTATCAATAATTACGGGAATCTTAACAATTTCAATAATTTCAACAAACCTTTTATATAGCCTTCACTGGTACCTTTCTTCCCAATGGAGGTATTCTTATGGGTTTGTTAATAGTGCCTTTACTGTATATAAATTAAACACTGGAAATTTTCCTTTATATGGAGATGTTAAGGTTGCTTATTTATTTAATAGTTTAACTAATATAAACATGATATTAAGCGGAAACATGCATGGTCTTCTAATTTTATATAAAGAGAATTTTGAACTCGGTTTTTACACTCCTATAAATGTTTATAATTTAAATATTCTTCCAATAAACCTTAACTCAGATGTTGTAATGAGGTCTCCCTACATATATGTTATATATTATAGGTGACAGGAATGATTAAACTTATAGAAATAAAGGTATCAAAGAATAAAAAAGAAATAATAAAAAGGGCGAATTTAACATTAAACAAAGGAGAAATTGTTGAAATATATGGAAAAAATGGATCAGGAAAAACCACTTTACTGAAGGTGTTATCACTTATTCAAAAGGTAGATGAAGGTAATGTTATTTATTTTAATAAAAATATAACAAACTATAAAGAAAGTAATCTGTCTAAGATAAGGCTTAATTATATTGGATATGTTGAACAACAATATAGACTAATTCCGGGATTAAATGTATTGGAAAGCATATCATTACCTTTATTACTTAAAGGAATTAATAAAAAGGAGGCCGAAAAAATTTCTATTGAATTAATAAATGAGATGAATTTAAAAGGAAAAGAAGGTGAAGTTGTTGATAATTTAAGTGGAGGTGAAAAGCAGAGGGTATCAATAGCTTCAGCAATTGCTAAAGATCCCAAGGTATTAATACTTGATGAGCCTTTCTCTAACCAAGATGATATAGGAGAAGAAATAATAATTAAAAAGTTAAAAGAACTTAAAATTAAAGAAAAAATAATAGTTTTTTCATCACCTTACATGATTGAAGGTATTGCAGATAAAATTTATATAATGAAAGAAGGTATTTTAATGGAAAAAGATTGATTACTTTTTTTCTTTTTTCCATACAATCTCCTTGTTAAAGAAGTTTTTAATTTGTGAAATTGCTAGCAAAAACTGCATTATAACCCACGTTCTTATTTGAGATGATAATAATGAAATGAAAAATGCAAATATTAAAAATAAAGAGATAATGTTTCCTAAAAATGACGATATCAAATCAAGAGACAAAGCTATAATTAAAAGCCATGGGTTAATTAAATGAATATAATATTCAATAATCAATATTTTTTTATAACCTTTATCCTTTACTTTATTTATATCACGAATTGCTCTAGAAAAGTGTTGAATTAAATGTTTGGCCCTTCTAATCCTCCAATGAATGTATCCTTCTTTGGGAACAAGCTCGCTGCATATTATATCATTTACAGCAACAAACCTTTCCCCCTTTAATGATATTTCATGAGAAGAACTGCTATCATCTGCTCCAATTTCCTCATTAAAACTTTCAATTAAACCTCTTCTAAATGCAAGGAACTCTCCATGGGCTATTGGAGTTGAATAAATACAGCTTTCTCCTAATCTTAACACGTTATATAGATCCCTATAGGTACTTTCAATTGAGTTATTTCTTACTTTTTTAATACATGTTACTCCTCCAAATTTTTTTAAATAGATTACTGCTTTCTTTATTGTATCTAAAGTTTCCCAAGATGAATCAGCATCTGTTATTATAACAATATCTCCATTTACATTTTTTAAAGCATAATTTAATGCATTTGCTTTCCCTCTTCTCTCACTTTGTTGAAAAACCTTCACATTAAGCTTCTTTGCTATATTTACAGTATTATCATTACTTGCTGAATCAACAACTATAATTTCCATTTTATCCTTTTCATAATCTTGCCTAAGTATATCTTTAATTTTTTCCTCTATAGTTTTTTCTTCATTGTAAGTTGGAATAATTATAGATACTAAAGGGTAATTATCTAAATCCAAATCTTCATTATTTTTAAGATTGCATTTAGAATTACTTAACATGTATCTATAATAAAATGTAGGAATTGATATGTGAATTATAAATATAGATATTGCTAATATGAGCAATATTGTTGATATTATCAACTTTTTCTCCTATTTTTATTATAGTATAGGGGAATTTATTTTCAAATTAATTCTTAAAGGAAGAAAACTTAAATTTAAAATAGTATCAAATAAAAGGGGGGCACAATTGAAACCTAAATTAGTGTTGCTAACAGTAATATTTTTGGTGTTGCTAATACCGATAATTTCAAACATATCTTTTTCATCCAATATAAGCTGTAATGAAACCTTTAATGAAATTCAAAATGCTTATAACTATATTTCAAAGGCATCATCCTTAGGATATAATATATCTAAATATGAGTCCTTGCTTAATGAATCTTTAAATTATTATAACAGTGCATTAATTTCAAATAGAAGTAATCTATGCAACTTATCTTATAATATTGCTAAAAACATAAGTAATAATGGTACCCTTATTATTAAATCAGCAGAAAGTCATTATTATTTTATTGTTGCATTAAGGCTTCTTTATATTTTTGTTTTCTTATTGCTTTCATTTATACTATATAAATTTTCACCATCTATATTTTGGAAGCTTTGGATAAAATCACATAAAAACTATGTGGTGGAGAAAAATGATAGACGATAAAATTAAGTATATTTTATCTGGCTTCTTTATAATCATATCGATCACATTTTTGGGGAACTTTTTAATGACATATTGGAAACCTGGGCCTTATAGCTTGCTTGCAACTCTAAATACTAACAAAGAATTAGGAGGATATCCTAATAATGTACCAGTAAACTCTACATTTACTTTATATGCCTATATAGAAAATCATGAAAACAAAATTGGATTTTATGAAGTAAATGTCTATATTTTAAATGCATCAATAGATGTTAATTCAACATTTTATTTGCATAAAAAGCCTTATTTAAAAATATACTCAATAATAAACAATAATGGAAATTCAACGATACCATTTAATGTAACATTTGAAAAATCTGGTCAATATAAGATAGCGTTGCTACTTTTCCTTTATAATGGAACAGATTTTCAATATACTAATCTTTACAATCAGCTATACGTTAATGCAACGGTGGGATAAATGGGATTGAGAGAAGAAGATATAATAAAAATAATTGAGAAAAATAGTAAAATAAAAATTATAGATATTATTAATAATATGAAAAACAATAATATTAAAGATGTTGATATAGCAAGGTTTATATACAAATTAATAGAAGATAATAAAATAAAGTATACTAATTATCCAAGAAATTTTCTCTCATATTTTTTTAGTATAAGAAACTCTTGGGTATTAATTTCTTTATTAATAATATCAGTATCTATGATTTCTTCAATTTTTATACCTGATAAATATATTTTAGTTAAAGGAATTTTAGTATCACCAATTCTTTTCTTTTATCCAGGTTATGGAGTTGTTGAAAGCATTTATCCAAATAAAAATGATTGGGGAGAATTGGAAAGAGTTGCGATATATATAGCAATAAGTTTAGCTATAATACCTTTAATAGGTCTCATATTAAATTTATTACCTCAAGGCCTAACAGTTCTTTCAGTATCTTTATCTTTATACATTTTTTCACTATCAATGCTAATACTTTCTTCATATAGGAAATTTAATTACTATTTGATGAAGGTGTTATAATAATGAAACTTAAAGAACTAGGTATTTTATTATTATCAATATCAATTCCAGTAATGGTATTTTCCATATTTGTAATTAACTATATGGAATTATTTTATGTTTTCTTGGGAATCTTCATAATTGGTCTCGCCTCTTTTTCAATATCAGATAATTATATTTTTCCTTATGTAATTAGGGAAATGATAGAAAGTTCAGCATTAAATATAGAGGCAATATTAGAGGAGTTTGATGCAAGGGGAAAGGGAATTTACTTAAATAAAGAAGGTAGAGATATCGCGTTTATACCTTATGAAGAAAATGAGTATTTTGAAAAAGATCATGTGAATAAAATAATTAGCTCTCCTTTAAGGATATTAAATGAAAGAGGTGTAACAGTTTTCATTCCAACTCCTCCAATAAATAAGGAAGGTGATGAAAGAGATGAATCTTTTTTAAAGAAAATTTTGATAGAGCATCTTGATTTAGCTGACGATGTTAAGCTAATTAAAAATGATGTTGAAAATAAATCAGAATTAATAATAAATATTATAAATCCAAAGGGAAGGTATTTAAACATACCTAGATATGAGAAGTGTTTAGGTCATTTAGAAAGTAGCATCGCTCTTTCATCCCTATCAAAATATTATGGGAAACCAATACATTTTGTTAGGGAGGCAAAAAATCAAAATGGTATCATATTAGAGGGTGAAATTTTAAATGGATAGATCTAATAAGTTTATTCTAACAATATCAATATTAATATCTTTATCGTTTATATCTTTAGCATTTCTTAATGTTAATGAACTTGGACCATATATAGGTTTATATGCTCTAATATATTTGGTATCATACCGTATAATAGCTCCACGGGCTAAAAAGAATTATATAGGTATAGCATTGTTATTATTATTTATCTCTATAGCTTTATTAGAGGTGTTAAGTCTAATTGGTATACCTGTCCCGAAGGTATGATATTATAATAACAATAGTATTGATAGCTATAATTATAGCGACAATAGCCTATCCTTTAATTTACTTTAGGTCTTATTATTCAGAAAAGATAGCAAATCCTTATGAAATAACAAGTCAAAACCTATTGCTATCGTTGGCTTATTATAAGGTAATGCATGAAACATATTTAGGAAATTATTCATATGCAAAATCAATTTTAAAATTAATAAGCAATACTTCTTTCATCAATAATCCTGAAATCAATGATTTAGTAAAAAGGTTTAACACTTATATCAACATGATTATTACACAACTTAATGAAACAGAAAATAATATTTCTCTAGGTTATCATTACCTAGAAATAGGGAATTTATCATATTCATATAACCTATCATTAATAGCATTAAATACGTTGAAGAAGGCTAACGCTTCTACACTATGGCTATCATATCTGGGTTCTGTTTTAAAAAATTCGATCGGTCCTTATTCGTATTTAACAAATGGTATAAATGAAATAAAGAAGTCTGAGGGGAATTTAACTTCTTTCATATATGAATTACAAAATGATATATATGAATCAAAAGGTAATGTATCTGTAAAGCTCTACTCAAACGTTTCATCTGCATGGCTTGGAAATACAACAAAAATTTATGGCAATGTCACATACTTAAATATAGGGCTAGCTAATGCTACTGTTATGATATTATTTTATAATAATGAAACCAATTTAACAACAAATGATTCTGGTAATTTTTCAATAAATTATAAAATACCTTACATTTATGAGAATAAGACATGTATTTATGCATATTTTATTCCTTATAAATATGAAAATCTAAGAGAAAACTCTTCATTTGTTTGTATTAAACTAAATTATTTCAAGCCTAAAATAAATTTAAACACAAATAATACTAATGTATTGCCAGATACCTATATAAAGATATATGGAAATTATTCAGAAAACAATACTTATAGCAACTTTGGTCAACAATATTTGTTTATAGAATTTAATAACAATTTAATAAAGGTAAGATTAAATTATAATGGTACCTTTAGCTATAACTTATTAATTCCAAATGTAGAAAATGGAAATTATACAATAAAAGCATTTGTACCATCTCATGAATTATATTATAAATCAACTTCATCTATAAATATAAAAGTTTATAGGCTTTTTACTAATATTAGTGTAATTACACCTTTGATAGCAATAGCAGGCCAGACAATAACAATTCATGGCAAGTTATTTTATAATTCAACTCCGATAAAAGGTATTATAAATGTTTATGCATTTAATGAAAATAAATCAAGCATAACTAATCCTGATGGAAGTTTTTCATTAAATATCAAAATACCAATATACTATATGAATTTTTACTCAACAATACTAATAAACTCAACAGCTAATGAGAACATTTATAATCCTGCATATGCAACTAAAAGAATTATTATAATTAATCCTCTTTTTATAGCCTTTGGTATAACTATATTATTTGGAGGATCAAGGTATGCCTATGCTTTAAACAAGGAAAATGAAAGAAAGAAGAAGAAAGAGAAGAGAGGAGAAGAGATTAGAAATGAAGTTAATAGAAAAAGACAAAACAAAATTGATTTAAAGAGAGAAGAGATTAGAAATGCATTTAATGTTTTTATTAATAATGTTAAAACTTTTTTGGGAATAGATTTGGAAGAATATATGACATTAAGGGAGTATTTTTCACTAATTAAGAATAAAGTTAGGAATAAAGAAGATATGTTTGATAAGATTAACAAATTACTAGAAAAAGAAATTTATGGATATGGATTAAGTGAAGAAGAGAGAAACGAATTGCTAATACTCTTATCGGTGAGGTTAAATGATTAGCAAATTAAATATTGGTTTATTTATTTCTATTTTTATAATTATTTGTCTAATAATCTATTTTCCAACATACCAACCATTTTCACCATTTAATAATGCTTGGGATGGATTTTCTTTATTATATAAAAACTCATCAGGAATTGTTGATAACCCATCTCAATTATCAAAAATTAATGGAATATTAATATTACCTGTTCAAATTAAGCCTAATAATTTAAATCTATATTATTTAAATTCATTTTTAAACAGAGGAGGAACTTTAATAATAGTAGGAAATGGATCAAATGTAAATTACTTGCTAAATGGTATTGGATCTAGCATATACACTTATAATTATACTGTTTTAGACAATGTTTTTAACTATAATTCACCTCTATTTCCATTAGCAATATTTAATTCAAGTAAAATTGTTCTTTTTTCAACTTCATATTTAAAAAATGGGAATACATTAGCTAACACATCATTCTTTTCATATATAAAACTAAAAAATAATGTTACATATGGTCCCTTTTCAGTTATATCAGAACAAAGCATAGGTAAAGGGGAAGTAATAGTTATTTCAGATCAATACTTTTTTACTAATTATTTAATTAGAATTAATAATCACAATAACATAGAATTATTAAAATTAAAGAAATATTATATAGCAACATTCCTGCTACCACAATTACCTCAATATAAAATGAAATTGTTAATATTGAACATATCAGAAATTTTTAATTACCCTTATGTTCAAGTTTTAATTTTTGCCTTATTATTTTTAATTTCATCAATTATTTACAACATATACCCTTCATCAAAAGAAATAAATTATCCAAAAATAGCAGATTTGATAAGGGAGCACCCAGATTGGGATGAGAAAATTTTGAGAAAAATACTTGAGGAGAGAAATAATGAAGCCTGAAGGAGCAGCTAAAATAAAAAATGAAATAATAAATACCATAGGTAAATATTATGTTGGAGGAAAAGAAGTTATTGAAATAATGCTTGAAAACTTAATTTCAGGAGGACATATATTACTTGAAGGATACCAGGGATTAGGAAAGACAACAATCGCGAAGCTTTTTTCCCAAGCAATTGGAGTTGAATTTAAAAGAATTCAAATGGTATCAGATTTGCTACCTTCTGATATAATAGGTACATCTATATGGGATCCTGAAAAAAAGGAATTCAAGATAAGAGAGGGACCAATATTTAGCAACATTGTTTTAATAGACGAGTTTAACAGAGCACCTCCAAGAACACAATCAGCATTATTGGAGGCAATGCAAGAAAAACAAGTAACAATAGATCTAAATACAATAAAATTACCGGACCCATTTTTGGTAATAGCAACTCAAGTCCCATATGATACTGGAGGCATTTTTCCATTAACAATAACTCAAATAGATAGGTTTTCATCTAAAATTGTAATTAGTTTACCTTCAAGAGATGAAGAGATAGAGATATTAAGAAGGGTAGATATTTTAGATACCCCATCTATTAAGCCAATAATAAACAAGGACTTAATATTTGATATGAGAGAAAGCATAAAAAATGTTAAGATAAGTGATGAGATTTTGGGATATATTTTGGATATAATAAATGAGGTTAGGAAATTTGGTAATTTGAGCGTTAGATCTTCTCTCTGGGTGCTTAAGTTATCAAGAGTAAACGCATTTTTAGATGGTAGGGATTATGTTATACCAGATGATGTAAAGAAGGTCTCATATCATGTTTTGAGACATAGAATATCAAGTGAAAGTGCTAATCCTGATAATATAATAGAAAATGCTTTAAGAAATGTTAAGGTGCCAAAGATTTGATTGGCAAGATCTTTTTAATTTTTTCATTATTTTTGATCGCATTTGGTATTTCATTTAAAATAATTGATTTTCTTGTTATTTCTTCCCTAATTTTAACATTTTCTATTATTGATTATTTATCAATAAGAAAGCCTAGATTCTATTTAAAACCTTTAATAAATTATCTAGAGATGAAAAGAGGGGAAGAATATAGCTTAATCCTTCATATAGAAGGCGATAGAAAAGGTGAAGAATTAATACCTCCATTTAGTTTTTGTAAAATTAACGAAGATAATTCAAAAAATTCTTTTATCATGATTATAAAACCTAATAAATCTGGTATCTATGAGTTAAATTCATTAAAGGTAAAAAAGAAATCATTTCTTTTCGAAAAAACTTTTTTAGTAAATGTTAACCCCCCAGTAAAATTTTCTGTTTATCCTAAATCACTAACAAAAATTAGAGAATTTTTATCTTTAGGCATAGGATATACAAATCCATCAAACATAACTGGTTTAGGTGAAGAATATGCCTATACAGATGAATTAAGGTCAGGAGATGATACAAGGAGAATTGATTGGAAGAAAACAGCCAAAACGGGTAAAATAATGGTAAAAAAATTTTACTGGGATTTGTATGGCGGTAGCAGTATAATAATAGACTTGGAATCAACAGATGAAAATTCAGCAGATGATATAGCTACAGAGGCTTTAAATGCCTTAAGGTTTTCATATTACATGAATTCAAAAGTCTACATTTATGATGGAGAAAAAATCAAAAGCGTTAACAAAAATATTTATAATGCTTTACTTTTAATTTTAGATATGCTAAAAAAATATTATCCCGAATACAATAGGTTATTGGATTATTATAAAAAAAAGACTGAAAAAATAAAAGAAAACATTAAAGATCTCGATTATATGCGTTCAGGAGATACAAAGGTAATTATAGTTTCACAGCTTTTAAGTGATTTGATTTTTAAAATTAAAGAATTATTTAATGAAAAAGTTATGGGTATAATAATACAGCCATCAAAGCCATGGATTTATATAGATGATATTGAGGTTAGCTATAATATAAGAAAAAGATACGAAATTAATTATGAATATGCAAAAAATAATGGATTTGAAATTTTTAAAAGCTTTAATGAAATTGGTGGACTAAATGAATAGGGATAAAATTGTTTTGATTTCATTTTTAATTTCTTCAACTGTGATAGGTATTGTATATGCTTATTACATGTTTTTATCAGGGAATGAAGGGGTTTATGGAATTTATGATATTTTTGGTCCCCTATCTAGGTTTCCTATAATATCTATCTTGTTTATTTTAATGGAATCATTGCTTTTAATTGCATCTCTAATCTCAACAAAAAAAGAAGGTAAAATAAGCACATTAATAATAATTTATTCTATAGCCATAATAATTATATTAAGGTATTTATGGCCTGATATATCAAATTACTATTACATGACAGATTTTGAGGATTCTTTTAATCATAACTTGCAAGCTACATATATAACGACTAATGGTCATATACAGCAAAATACATTTTCTTCATTGCAACCAGGTTATTGGTTAACCTTAGCCTTTTTTATACTAGAAATCTTTGGGAAAACTTCTTCAATAACTTCTCCACCATTTTATTTTATAATAAAGTGGTGGACATCAATATTTGTTCTATTATCGCTTCCATTTGTATTTATCATGTTTAGATTTTTTGGATTAAATAGAAAAGAAACGGGGGTAGCAATTATAACATATTTGATTTTATCACCAAGTTTTTCATATGTGGTTTCTAATGATTACGCATTGATACCTTTTGCTTTATCTGTTGCGTTTTTTGTTAGATCATTAAAAACCGGAGAAAAGAACGATTATATAATGTTCTTTATATCTTTTTTATTTGCTATTTTTAATCATCAACTCATAGCTTTATGGCTAGAGTTTGGCGTATTAGGTGTTTCCATTATATTGTTAATGTTTAAAAGGTATAGAATAAAATCATTTTATTTGCTATCATCATTTTTAGTCGCATATTTAATGAGGATAATCTATGCTAGTGGAAATTTGTTACAACAAAATTTTATTCCTGTAACAAATGAAATATCTTCTGGAGTTAAGACATTACCTCATTTATATTCAGAGGCAATAAGAGCTTTACCAGCTTATACATATGCAGTAAGCATTAAAGCAGATGATTATATATCGCTATTGTCTATTTCCTTTATAATTTTGTTATTATTCAGCCTAATTTATAAAAAAATTGAAATCCTGATTCCATTTATGTTTATGTTATTTAGCGGTTTAATTGCTGCATTTCAGGTATTAGGCATGGGAGGTGTTGGATGGGCTGATAGATTGCCTAAAGATCTTTTACCCTTAATTTCTTTTGGTTTTTCGTTACTATTATTTTATAAAATTAAAGATAAAAATGAAAATAATAAAAAAGATAAAAAAAATAAATCAAATAATATAAATTATGGTGTTAAAATTTTAGGTGTTTCATTAATAATTTTTGTCTCAATATTTTCATTATATGCAACTTGGGCAGGTTATTCAACTGTAGCTTTTCCATATAGCGAGCCTT
Organism: Caldisphaera lagunensis DSM 15908; assembly: GCF_000317795.1. Lineage (NCBI taxonomy): Archaea > Thermoproteati > Thermoproteota > Thermoprotei > Acidilobales > Acidilobaceae > Caldisphaera > Caldisphaera lagunensis. The sequence continues at coordinate 931,855 of NC_019791.1, read as the reverse complement.
TTGGTGAAGCTGGTATAGGTATAGGAATAACTAGTTATTTATCACCAAATTTTGATTTCCATTATTATATTGACTTTGGCCCACCATTTTTAAATGTAAATTCCTCTACAGGTTATTATGAATTTTCTTGGTCTTATTTTATATATGGTGTTTACGCCTTTTACCCTAATGCAACATATGATATAAATTCAATAAATTATGTTGCGAATGAATCAAATATAATTTTGATGACTCCAAGTGTTTATATAATAGGGAAATTCAGATAAATTAAAATAAGAATCATGTTAATGATTTTGTTTATTTATATTTTTAATAATCTTCAATTGACGTATTTATTCTATGGATTTATAGACATACTCTTATCAGATAAATTTGATTACCTCTTACCTTTTTTGATTTAGGTATTTTAATAAAACCTAGAGAAAAATTTTTAAATATGACAATTTCAAATTACAATAATTACAAATCCCTAGAATTTTTTTCAATATAATCTATTATAAAATTTATTTCAATAATCTTTAATATTATTAAAAATATAGGCAAAATAATATATATTTCAAATAGATATTTATATATTAAAATAAATAATCAAATTAGGGGATACTATTGAAAATAGCCATAACACGATACGGAGATCTAACAACTATAGACGGAGTAAATAGATATATATATATAACTTAGCAGAATATTTTATAAACAAAAATCACGATGTTTTGCTTATCTCTAATATTATATCAAAAGATCCAATAAGGTTTGGAAAAGAGATATTTAGTGTAAACTTAGAAAAGGCAAGATTTTATAGTTTTGGAAAATTTAATAATAAAACATCAGATATTCTTTCGTGGTACTATAAGGGTAGCAAAGCCGTTAAGAATTACGATGTTGTTATATTAAATGGCATTGTTCCAATTAGTCATAAAAGGAAAGTTGGAATTATTCATCATCTTTCTCCAAACTTAAAATCTATGAAATTTCTAATCTATAAATTTCTTTATAATAATAATAAAATAAACGTTTGTGTCTCAAATAAAGTTAGATATGAGGCAGTTAAAAAAGGCATTAATTGTGATCATGTAGTTAATCCTCCTATAAAATCTGAACTTTTTTCAATAAATAATTGTAAAGATAAAAATGAAAAGTTTATCTTACATACAGGAGCAGATTATAGAAAGCACCCAGAAGTTTCCTACGAAGCTGTAAAAATTTTGAATGAAAAGTTTAATCTTCAAATAAAATTAAAGATTGTTTTAAACTGGCCAATAGATAAGACCTTTAGTGATATAGAAACTAAATGTTGTATAAGCTTAAAAGAACTATTAGATCTTTATTGCAATTCTTATTTATTGTTAGCACCATACGAATATGAAGGATTTGCTTATACTATTGCTGAAGCACAAAACTTTGTACCAGTTATAGCGGGACCAGGAATACCTGATGATGCATATATAGATGGTCTTACTGGTATAAAAGTAAATACGCTAGATCCTTTAGATTATGCAAATGAAATATACAATTTGATAAAAAATGAAAAACTATATAATTTGATGAAGGCAAATGCAATGATATTCTCTAAAAGATTTGATATTGATAACATTGGCGAAAAATTTGAAAGCATTTTAAATTCTATAATATAGGCGAATTTTTATCAAAATCTTTATTTACATATATATTTAATTTAATTGAAAATTTAAATATATAATTATCTCGAGATAAGGATTTGTTTGGATACGAACTTAACCTTGATACATCATCAATAATAGAAGATCGTAAAAAATCATGTAAAGATTTTAAAGAGCCCATAATAATGATTGTTAATAGTTTCAAAATAAATTATTAGTAAACATAAATTACATTTTATACAATTTGTTAAAGAATTTATTATCATGTAAAGATTTATACAGTTTGTTAATAATATAAAGATATTTCTATTCATCAATATTTTATATGCCATATAGTTATTAAAAATAAAAATTATATTAATTATAATAATTTTTAAAAATTTTTAAATTTATGGCTAAATTAGACTAAAGAAATTCAATATATTTGAATTCACATTTTTAATTTTTTAAAATATTATATTAATTATTTTTCTGGCAAAACTTCATTATTTTTGTTTTTAAAATTATATAGAGAATCTCTTATTCCTTTAAATATACTTATAAATCGCATTGGTCTATAGGATATTATTATCATTGACGCCATTACGAGTTTAGATAAGAGTTTAATATTTTTTTCCCATTTAAGTATAAATGATGTTGATCCGAACGATTTCCAATAAAGTCTTTTATTTTCATCCATATTATTCCTATCACCACCTTCTTCGATATCTAAATGTATTATCCAAGCCCTCGGATCAAAAACTATATTAAAGCCCAATGATCTTATTTGTCTTTGTAAATCACTTTCTTCCCTAAAAGCCGTTGGCGTATCATATAACTTATCGTATCTGACCTTATTTAATATATCCCCATCTATAGAAAAGAAATGTGGAACATACTTGGCATATCTTGGACCATGCTTTATATCTAAAAAAACATAGCCAGTAATATCTGATAAGTTATCTGCAATTATAGTGTTTAAGAAAAAATCAGGATCAATGGATCTTCTTGCCAGATTTATAACTTTTCCTCCACACATACCTGCACCATTTTTTATATGTAATGAAAGTATTAGAGGCGTTTTATTATCTATTAAAATATAATCATCATCTGCCATTATTAATTCGTCGCATCCAAGTTCGTAGCCCAAGATAAGTATTTTATTCCTTGAATTCACACTCCCACTTCGGCCAATATTTACTTGATAATAAATTTTTTTATTAAATTGGTCCAAAATTTGCTTATACCTATTTGCTTCAACTTTTTTATCGGCATCAGCAACCACTAATATCAAATCTATATAATTATTGTTGTAAAAACTTAAAAGGGATCTATTGAATATTTCGGATCTATTATATGTAGGTATCCCAACACAAATCATTTTTATCCCAAATAAAAGATTTTAAGCAAGTTTATAAGTTTAATTAAATTAATAAATGAAAGATTAGAAATTAATAGCCAAACACTTTAAATCATTAATTTTGTAAAAATAATTTTCTAAAATAAATTCAAATAAAATACTTCATATATAGACATAATAGAATCTATAAAATTAAAATTTATTATAAAAAATATTATTTAGCCAATATAGAGGGATTTAAATACTTACATATTATAAAAATAATAAAGATTGTTGTCTTAAAATAATCATTAATGTATATAAATATAATAACTAAGAACCATATATATTTATATTATATTTTGCATACAATAAATTAATAAAAAATAAAGCTTTATTTTAGGCTGGGCATTAAAAACAAAACTAAATATTTTATGCGTTTAAAAAGTGATATAATAGATAATGGTTCAATTTTGATCTTATTGCAAAATATCACGATGTTATTATATATTGGGAAACAATTTCCAAATATTGATTAAAGAAATTTGTATAATACTATCCAAAAACAATTTTAGCTTATGCATTGAATAAATAAAATTAATATAATAAAATATATTTCGTAAATATTGGTCATGATATTATTAAACACTAATAAAATAAAATTTAAAATAGTTTAGTGTTCATTTGAGATTAATTTATTAAAATCTAATAATCTTGAGTTTAGTTTATCTATAAAAATCTTTTTGTATTATGAACACGTATAATTTTATAATATAGGGAATTATATAAATATAAAAACTTAGTTTTCTCA